>JAUWNZ010000296.1 GCA_030612385.1 Pseudomonadota bacterium
AAAAATGTAAAAACAGTGTAACTACTCACGTAGTCACGTGATTTCTTTGTATTTAAACCTATACTTTGCACGGCCACAGACTGCGCTTTTTTCAAACGGTCAGAATTATCAGGAAAGATTAAACCACGAAGGACACGAAGATTAGAAGTAATGCTTTTATAATTTTTTTGTGTTCTTCGTGGTGAAAAAACCATGATAAAAAACCCCAATTATGACCGTTTACAGTATATCTGCGCCCATCTGTGTGAATCTGCGGCTGAGTAGTTACAAAACAGTGAACATTATGGAGAACGCTGAATCTTCGAAGGTGAAAGGGAAAGTGACAGGAATCATCTTATCCGGCGGCAAAAATACGAGGATGGGCACGAACAAAGCCTTCATCAGAGTTGATGGAGAACGGTTAGTCGACACAACCGTAAGAATCTTCAAAGATATCTTTAGCGAGGTCATACTGGTCACCAACTCACCCCTTGAATACCTCGATCAGGATGTTCTGATTACTGTCGATATCATCAAAGGAAAGGGCGCCATGGGAGGTATCTATACGGGGCTTTTCTATTCAACCTCTGATTACTCATTCGTTGCGGCCTGTGATATGCCATTTTTAAGCACACGTTTCATAAAACATATGATCGACGAGATCGGACACCATGATATAGTTGTCCCAGCCCCCTCGAACGGGCTTCAGCCTCTTCATGCCATTTACTCCAAAAAGTGTCTTCACTCCATCAAAAAACATATGGACATGGGCAAACTCAAGATAACAGGTTTCTATGACAGCTTAAAAACCTCAATAATTTCCGCCGATACCATAAAATCCTTTGATCCTGAAGGAAGGATGTTTATCAACATCAACTCAAAGGAAGACCTCAAACAAATCTCCTGATTATCATTTTTTATTTGACAATTGCAGTGAATTTGGGTATGTGAATATAACTTGGCGCTTTATACGGAACAGCATCGTTGTAGAGACAAGTTTTGGAATTTATAAGGAAAATTTTTATTTACATCAGCAACAAGGAGGAATAGATGGCAAAGCAGAAGGTTATGAATCGATGGTATGTGGTTATAGGCGCGATATTAATCCAGTTATGTCTGGGGGCTATCTATGCATGGTCTGTTTTTACACCTAAATTGACAGAGGAAGGCGGCATGTATGGCTTCACTGCAAGCCAGGCAGCCTGGGTATTTTCAATCGGCCTGCTCGTTTTCGCGGTTGTGATGATTGTGTCAGGAAGAATGTCGGTAACGATGGCTCCTCGAAAGTTGGCGGTTTCGGGCGGCATCGTTCTGGGCCTTGGTTATATCCTGGGTGGGCTGTTCGGCAGCTCTTTTTTTACACAGTTACTCTTTATTGGAATTATAGGCGGCGCCGGTATCGGTATGGCCTATGTTGTTCCGATCGCCGTTGGGGTAAAGTGGTTTCCTGATAAAAAGGGAATGGTTACGGGTCTGGCTGTCGCGGGCTTCGGTTTTGGCGCAACTATCTGGGTTAAGGCGGCCGGTTCATGGTTCGACCTGTTAAATAAACTGGATTTCTTCGGTCTTGGCGGGGTGCAGAGTGTCTTTTTGCTTTATGGTGTAATTTTTCTTGTTGCCGTCCTTATAGGCAGTATTGTGATGATTGATCCTCCTAAAGGTTATCTCCCCGCCGGGTGGACCCCACCCGATCCGAACCAGGGTAGTTCAGCTTCCGCCTCTGCTTCTGGACTGACCGAGTTTCAACCGGGAGAAATGTTAAAGACGCCGCAATTTTATATGACCTGGATTACCTTTTTATTTTCAGCCATAGCCGGTTTGATGGTCATCTACTGTATCAAACTTTTCGGTATCGATGCCCTCAAAGCGAACGGAGTTACTGCGGTGGTAGCCTCTGCGACTGCCGGTACGGCAATGGCGTGGTACGCAATT
>JAUWNZ010000280.1 GCA_030612385.1 Pseudomonadota bacterium
GGAGTGTGCTCGAGCAACTCTTCGTAAGGATAAGCGGGTAAACATACGCATAACTGAAAGGGACATTGTTCGATTCCGGAAGAAAGCCATCGAGGATGGCTTACCCTATCAGACCTTGATTTCCAGTGTGCTACATAAATATATTAATGGCCGCCTTGTTGAGAAAACCTTTTAAGTGTCACCAGCGCAACCTTTGCTCTTGCGGTCGACATCTGACCGCTTGCAGATGAAGGGCGTCGTTGCACTTTTTTCTCGTTTCCAGGCTCTGCCTGGGAATACATTATACGAGGGGAAATCGCCATTTATTGAATTTGGCAATGCTGCCATTTTTAATAAATGGTTATGAATCGATGCCTGATTTGCCCCCAATCTCTTTGCAATTCTGTCCTGGGGGATACCAAGACGATTCATGCAGAATTTCGATGGAAACAGGTATGGATGTCCCCGGAATATGCCTGGAATATGTCCCGGTCGCGGGAAGGAGATGCCACATGGAGTCAGGATGGAAGCCATTGAATCCGGTCTGGATCATAACGGGAGTGAAGGCGTAAAAATGGAGAAAAGACAGAGGCATCCCATCCTGTTTGTGGGGGCGGGTCCCGGCGATCCTGAGCTGATCACGGTAAAGGGGATGAAAGCGCTCCAGGAGGCCGATCTGATCATTTATGCGGGGTCGCTGGTTCCTGAAAAGGTTTTGACGTGGGCGCGTCCTAATGCTGAAAAGATAAACAGCGCCGGCCTGGACCTCGATGCGATTATCCGTGAAATGGTTGAAGCATACAGGGAGGGGAAAAGAGTTGTTCGTCTTCATACCGGAGATCCCGCTCTTTACGGCGCCACCCAGGAACAGATTGCCGAATTGGAAAGGGAAAGAATACCTTTCAAAATCATTCCGGGTGTAACGGCCGCCTTTGCCGCCGCTGCCGCCATCGGGAAGGAGTTCACGATTCCGGAGATATCACAAACTCTTATTTTCACGCGCATGGCCGGCAGAACGCCGGTCCCTGAAAGCGAATCATTGGAGAAATTATCGTCACATGAAACCTCCATGGCCATATACTTAAGCATTTCAAAAATTGAGGAAGTATGTTCGATTCTGGGAAAGTCTTATGGAAAGACAGCCCCTGTGGTGGTAGCTTATCGCGTAAGCCAGCCGGAGGAAAAGATCATAAGAACCACTATAAACAATATGGCTGCCCTGATCAGCGAAGAAAATATAAAAGATCATGCCATCATCATTGTAGGCAAATTTCTCGACGCAAATGTGAAGGATATTAAAAAGAAATCCAGGCTATATGACAGGAACTTTTCCCATAAATATCGAAAACAATGAAAAAGAAAAAAAGGGGATTTGCCGTCTGGGCGATAACCCGCGAGAGTTTTAAAAAGGCTTCCATTATTGTTGATTCATTAAAAGATGCGGATGGGTTTTGCCCGGAGCGCCTGGTCGGCACGGATTCCTCTTTTATGGGCTTTCAACATTTTAAGACTTCTGTTGGTGAAGTTTTTCATGATTACGAAGGGCATATCTTTATCATGGCCGCCGGGATCGTTGTGCGGATCATAGCGCCCCTGCTGCGCGGCAAAGTCCATGACCCTGCGGTCGTTGTCCTCGACGAAAAGGCGCAATATGCCATAAGCCTCCTTTCAGGGCATCTTGGGGGGGCAAATGCCCTAACACGGAAGATCGCTCAGATTACGGGGGCAGCGCCTGTGATCACCACGGCTACCGATATCCACGGAATCAAGGCCTTTGATACAATAGCTGTAGAGAAAGACCTGTGGATAGAAAATCCGGATTCAATCAGGGTTCTGAATTCAGCGCTGCTGGAAAAGAGAAGAATCCATCTGATCGATCCGATGAAAATAATAAGCCCTTTTTATGAGAATAGCGCATTTATTGAGTGTATTTCGCCGGTTAAAGGGGCGAGTCCCGCGGTTTACATTGGCGATCAGGTCATAACAGCGTATCCGGGACTTCTCATCATGAGACCCCTTTCTCTCGTCGCGGGAATCGGGTGCAACAGGGGAACCGGTTTTGGGGAACTTAAGGATGGCATTAAAGAAGTCTTTCAAAAATTCAAACTCTCGATGCAAAGCCTTCGCAATCTGGCCACGATAGATCTAAAAAAAGAGGAGGAAGGAATGATAGAATTGGGGGAAA
>JAUWNZ010000290.1 GCA_030612385.1 Pseudomonadota bacterium
TAGACAAGCGACATATAAACACCACATTCATTGGTATAATTATACCAATGAATGGGCAGAAAAGTCAAGCAAAAAATGCCTTTAGCCTTGATCTATAACGTTTTTGCACGATCCTTGTTATAATTTTGGCGGGAATTTAGGATCAAAGGAGGCGTTTCCCACGTCATATACCCTCGATGTCTCTCCTGTCTCCAATGCCTTGTTAAAGGCTTCACGCAGACCACCTTCTTTCAGAAGATCCTCAGGATAGAGGTCTTTGAAGTTTTTCCCCATGATAGCTTCATTTCTGTATTTTCCCGTCTCGAGATACGTCCGGTTTACGAATTTTAGAGTGAGGTCTTTATCCAGAACCATGATGTAGGCAGGGATACTGTTCAGGATCGTTTCGCTGTACTCCTTGAGGCGTATGATCTCCGCTTTTGCCTTCTCACTCTTGGTAATGTCCCTGATTATCCCCTGATAACCTGTTACGTTCCCGTCTTTGTCTTTTCTCACAACCGCAGTGACAAGGGCGTTGATGATGCCGCCATCCTTTTTTCGTAAATTACAGGGGAGATCTTTTGTAAATCCCTGCTGCTCAAATATCTGTGCATGTCTTTCCCTGTCCTCCGGATTCTCAAATAGTTCAGATACCTTAACTTTCATCAAATCATTTCTGCTTTCATAGTCAAAGAGTCCCACACCGGCATCACTTATATTTATAAATCTGCCATCTTTTGAAGTAATGAAGGCACAGTCTTTCGATGTCTTGAAGAATGCGCTGTATTTCTCTTCGCTTTCCTGCAATTCATGCCGGGATTGTTCCTGTGTTTCCAGCATCCGGTTGATTTCACCGGCAAGGTCAGACAACTCATCTCTTCCTGTTATCGAGACGCGCCCCGAGGGGGCACCGCTTTTGCTTAGACCGCGAATACTGCGATTGAGTCGGGTCAGCCGGGACAGCGCCAGCTTCTCAAGAAGCAAGATGCTGATCACACCATACACCAGACCGACAACTAAGACCGCCAGGATAAAAAAACGCAAAGCGGCATGGTACTGCTTGTGGATTTCTCTGGGCATATCCAACCTCAACACAAGACAGGGCTTCCCATAAATGTCCTTTAACAGGGCGTATCCCGCAACGGACTCTGTGCTCAGTGGTTGTGTGAAAATCGGCGCCTTTTCCGACAGAGATGAACGCGCTTCCCGGAAGTCGGGAGGCATCTGTGAATCGTCGAACCGGCATACGGTGAAAGACGAATGGAATATCCCCGCCAGGCGCTCGATTTCAGTGGAGGTCAGGTAACGTCCCATGATTAGCGTTCCACGAACAGGGCCTTTGGCTTTACAGGTCAGGATAGGCTGTGAGGCAACGAGGATGGGACCCTCCGGAAGGAGAACAATCCCGGTTGTGCTGCTCTTTGTATCATGGTGGTGAAGAAGAAGGTCGCCTGCGGAAATGTGTTCCTGTATGCCCTGCGGAAGAGGTATTTCGGTCTCGTTTCGCAGATCAAAGGCCTTGCCGAAGACAATCCGCCCTGATAAATCGACAAAGAGCATAAGGTTGAGCCTTAATCTGACGAAGGTTAAATCATTGAGGAGACCCGATTCAACATACTTCTCGTTGGCATCCTCGATAAAGGCGTAGGTGTCATCCCACGAGGCCCAATCGTCACATGTGGCATTTAGAGTGGAGAGGGTGTCGGACAGGATATACAGGGCTTGTTTAACATTCCGGCGGACATACTGTTCCTCTAATCTGGAAAAACTGTTCAGCAGGATAATTTGCGAGACCGCATACAGAATCACGATCATCCCCACAATCATCACGCCGGTGATAAGCAGTGTCTTCTTACGCAGTGTCATGGTATTGTCCTCCAATAACTAAAAGGTAGAAGGCTGAAGTCTCAAAGGGAAAAAGATGAACATCGAACATTGAACATTGAACATCGAACGTCGAATAATGATGTCGCTCCGCTCCTTAAATTATTCTAAAATCCAGACATCGTT
>JAUWNZ010000041.1 GCA_030612385.1 Pseudomonadota bacterium
ATGGCCTTCTTTGAATTTATCGGGCGAAGGCATTTCACCAACTCCTTCGCTTATAATCCGAAAATATTCCTTAACAAGATCTATGTCGGTAACGCAAAGACCATAAAGATACCAGTCATCGATGATATTAATCAATGATAACTTTTCTTCCCTCGAAAGATAATGATAGCTTGGGCAAAAGTGCCCGTCACACAATTCCCTTCCGTAAAAAGAGACATCTCTCATATCTGTGCCACCGTTCTGAAGGGGATGAATAAGGCACCCTACCCTTTTTTCGTCGTAATCCAGAAATCCAGCGTACTCACAGCAATATATGACTTCATAGAGTTTGGTTTGAGACTCTAACTTCTTTATCGTTTCAGAGAATGTTGTTATATCATCACGCCCTTTAACTATCTCACGAAACAGTCTTGTCCTTTTTCTCAACCTTTTTATCAGGGCATCCTTTGTGCTGTCCATATAGTTGTAAAGTCCGCAACATGCGGCGCAGGATTTCCCATTATCCGGCTGGCAAAGGTGTATAAAACTCCCTTCTTTCACTTAAAATCCTTTGAAATAAATTAATAATTGTGTTGTAATTAAAATTCAAGCTGTGCGAAACCTTAATTACTAATCTTAACATAAAATTATGAAAGTTCACATTTCAAATTTTCATAATTTCGCAGGGAATCTCAGGGTAGCCCCTGGTCGAAAGGAGGAATATGAGGAATAGTTGGATATGGGTTGATAATCGTCAAAAAATCAATACAGCAAGAAAAGATATGCAAAGTTCCGCTATTATCTCTATGGATACGGAATATGATTCATTCCGATACTTCCATGAAAAGCTTTGTTTGATCCAGATAAAAACTGAGAGGATGACCTACCTTTTTGATCCATTAGACCCGCTGGATTTTTCTTTTTTGGGGATTATATTCTCTGATCCTGAGATCATTAAGATAATGCATGCCGGTGATAATGATATCCGCATTTTAAAAAGAGATTATCAATTTGAATTTAAAAATATTTTTGACACCCACAGGGCAGCATCGCTTCTTGGATGCCATTACCTTTCTCTTGCATCGGTCATTTTTAGTTATCTTGGAATTGAATTGAACAAATCGAAGCAGGTTCAAAGATCACGATGGGAAAACCGGCCTCTGACGGATGAACAGATAAACTATGCGGTTCAAGATACCCTGTATCTTGCAGACCTGTATATCCGGCTCAAAGGTGAGATCAAACAAAAGGGGCTGGAGGATAATGCCTCCGGAATTTTTGAGAAGATGGCAGAGGTAAGATGGCATGAAAAGACCCTTGATCCCGGGGGCTACTTAAAAATTAAGGGGGCAAAGAAGCTGAGCGACCATCAAAAAAGTTGTTTGAAGACACTTTTCCGCTGGCGTTTTCAAACGGCAAAAGAAACCAACACCGCATGCTTTATGATTCTGTCCAACCAGAATTTAGTCGACCTGCCCAATTCAGATATACACTCTATTGAATCGCTAAAAAAAGCCGGGAAACTTTCTCCTAAAAAGGTGAGAATCTTTGGGCAGGAAATTGTTGAAGCCCTGAATCAATCAACGCAGTGAAAAGCCTGTCCTTTCCTAAAATTCCTTCTATTCACCGCAAAGAACGCAGAGATGACAAAACAACTACGGCGGGGCATGCCCGCAATCCAAATTCCCGAAAATAACGTTGAAATTGGAAATTGGGCCTTCATGCTTTTGTACGACTCGACTAAGCGTTCGACTGAGCTCACGCCGAAGTCTCACGCCGAAGCCATTTTTGCGAGGACTTTACAATTAAGGGGCTACAATAGCCATTTGGACATCAAAATATTTCCCATGAATCGCCTTGGCATCCCGCAGGACAGGATTGCTAAGAGATTGGGACAAACCAGGGAGACGATCCGTGACCATTTACCGAAAATGGCGGCATTGACAAATCCGGTAAATACCGATTTATCCAAAGGCGTTACCTTTGCCGGTGTAGCTGAAAACGTGCTTGCCCTGTAGGTCAAGAAGATCGTACTGGGGCTGGATATAGCGTGATTTAATAATAGAGTACAAGAGTCAACGGCAGACTTACTTCCACGCTCACGCTTTCTTTTTTCAACATTTAACAAGTTTCTTTTCTGCTTCCGGATAAATTTCATCTATTCTTTCTTGAATTTTTAGGGTCTTGCTCAAGGCTGTTACAATCCGGCAATAGCGCGGCGCATCGTCCATTATTCTGCCTTTTCGGTCTTTCAGATATTTATGTAAAACCTGGTAGCCGCCGATGTGGTAATTCCAGACTTCCGGCGTGATGCCTTCAAAGTATTTATCTTTATTGATATAAATGCGTTTTTCGTCTTCCTTGTAGTTTATCTTTTCAATACTGTCATTATCGCCGCTGCCATGACATTTGGCAACGGGTGGATCGAGCGCCGAACTTTTGAGCAAGTGCAGGTCGGCCAGTTCTTTGCCGAATTTGCCCATTTTCTTGAACAGGTTATAATCGGCGGTAAAAGGCACACGTGGAAAATCAATCTTTAAAAATTCGGCGTATGTTTCGCGGTAAATATTGCTGTAAAATACGCCATAGATGTAATAGAGGATATCTTCCGGTGTGGGTTTCCGCCCATAGTGGGATGATAATTTGTCAAACAGGGCTGGGGGGATATTCGGCTCTTTTTCGGTTTGATGTTGGTTGAAAAGGTCTTTGTTATTTTCATCAGGATAAGTGTATAAAGGAAACAAAGATTCCGATCCTTTATTGTCTGATCGAATTAAGCCATCTGATATAAGATTTTCACTGATATAAAAATAGTTGCACGCCCTATCCGGCAATTGTTGTCTTCGAGCGACAATACCAATATTTTCTTCCAGCATGTGGCGCATGGTATTATAAATAGGTCGCTCAATAACCCATTTAGAATAATAGATATGCCTTATATCAAAAGGGCGATAGGTAATTAACTTAAAATAATTCTGCCAATCGTCATCTTTTGCTAACTCTTTCCTGAATTTATCGAGTTTAAAAGTTGATGTGTCTTTAAGTTTAAATCCTTCTTTTATTAGAACATTATCTACTTTTAAGTCTCGAAATTGACGAATTCTGTTTCTTAAAATATTTTTGTCAAAGTCAATCGAGAATTTGTCTCTTGCGGTAACTATTCCAACATTATTTACTGGAAAAATTTCTGTAATCTTTTTCCACTTCAAATACTGCTGAATATGTGAAGTATTTCTGGGAATGAAGAAATACCAAGGTGAAACAGGCTTAATCTCAAGATAGTTTTTTTCATTAAACTCGTTCTTGTCAAGCCATTCGTATTTTTCTTCTCTTAATCCGTATTTATCCAGATGAAATACTTTCGATTCTTTGGCTTTTTTGTTTTTGATAAACAGAGCGATGGCAACACCCTGGCGAATATCAAACACATTTTCATCCTTTCCTCCTGCGGGCGTGGTTTCTTTTTTCAGGCTGTTGCCGTGCAGATCAAGAATGTAAATCTCATCAAAGGTTTTCATCAGACTCTGGCGCATGCCGCGAAAGGTAGGATTATCAAGATAACCGTGATTGGTAATCATGCCCACAATGCCGTAACCGGATGTCTGGATTTTCCACTGGGCAAAACGCAGAAATTTTACATAATCATCCTGTAACCATAGTTTTTTCTCGCCAAGTGGTTGGCCATCCACCTTATAATAACTTTGTGTGCCGTCAATATCTTCTTTTAATAATCGTTCTGTCCATTTATTAATATTGGCGGAAATGCCGCTGTAAGGCGGATTGCCGAGAACCACCAGCACCGGCTGTTCTTTTTTTACTTTTCCTGCCAGATGCGATTCTTCGCTTAATGAACTCAATCCCGGAATGGCAATCTGCTTGATTTCTTCCATTTCCAGCGTATTGGTCAGGTAAAGTTTAAAGCGTTCGTCATCGGTCATCTTGTAGCCCAGTTCATCAAAAATAAATCCCATCTTCAAATGACCAATGGCATAAGGCGCCATCATGAGTTCAAAGGCGTAAAAGTCGGCAAGAATATGTTTTTTGATCCAGCGGTGCAGGCCACCTTCGCCGTATTTTTCTTTAAATTCATCGGCTGCCAAACGGATAGCTTCAGCGGGAAATGTCAAAGTGCCGCCTGCCGGATCGAGCAGTTTTACATCTTCGCAGGCAAGACCATCCGCCAGACCAAAATGAGTCTTCAGGATTGCATGAATTGAACGGACGATATAACCGACCACTGCTTCCGGGGTGTAATAAACGCCGCGGTGTTGACGGATTTCGGGATCGTATGTTGTCAGAAAAGTCTCATAAAAATGAATGATGGGGTCTCTGCCTTTTCCTGTTCTGTAATATTCATGAAGTATTTTATTGACCTCGGCAACGTGTAATATTTCGGCAATATCTTCGACAATAATTTGTAATGATTTCGGCGGATCTTCCAGAGAGATAAACCGGAATACATCACGAAGGATGCCGATAGTATGCGGAATATAATCAAAAGCCAATCTGCGGTTAAATTCACCGTCGGCTCTGGTTCGGGCGGCAAAAAGACCGTAGGTAATTGTTTGAGCGTAAAGATCAGCGAATTGTTTTTTGGTTAATGTTCCGATTAGATATTTTTTAAAGGCTTCAAAAAAACCGATGATTTGTTTATGACCTTTGCTGCCGTTTTCTTCCATTTCCACGGCAATAACTTCGTCGCGCAAAAAACGGGTGCGTTTTGCCAGTTCAATAGCCAGAGAACGTGCTGTTTGAACTTTTGGCAGAGAAAAAGAAAAGAATATCTCGAATAATGCTTTGAATTTATCAATATTTTCTACTGGTGGCGCTATTTGTAATCTTTTAGCAATTATAGGGCGTCCGATCATTGCCTGTGCGATACGCTGGTCATCCCTGTATAGCCGGAATTCGTAAAAATTGGTCAGGATTACATTGGGAAAAGTAGAGCAGTAACGCTCTAATTGTTCAGTACCTTCAATATAATCAAGATTGGTCACGGAAGGATCTTTGGCTTCAATGTATCCGGTAATATGGTTTTTACCGTCCCAGATGCGAAAGTCGGGGTTTCCGGCCTCGGTTTTTTTGGGAAGAATGGTTACATCTACATTTTTTATGTTTTGAATTTCTGCATATTGTTTAATTAAGGTATCGAGATGTTTGTAATAACTTTCTTCTCTGGCATCGCCACGCTGAGAAGTATTTGTGAGATTCTTTAGATACTGTTCTAATAATTTCTTCACTAATCAGATTCCTTCATGTGGGAACCAGAAAAAGGGCATTTCCTGCGGGGCGCTCACAGCCTGAGTAGTTACGCACGGACAAACAAGTTTGTCCATGCCACCCGCCCGCCAATTGAACCGACCTTTGTATCTTGGTGGCTACTTCCGCCTTTTACCCACAAATATCTTAAAGTTGTAAAGACAGTAAGTTACGAGTATGATTTACCTGAACTTATTGAGAAGTTACACCTCTACTACTTTATCTTTGATTTCGTTGTATTTAAACCTATCTGTGTTCATCTGTGTGAATCTGTGGCTGAGTGGTTACTCCGAAAATAGGTAATCGGATCGATGACCTTGATTTTTCCTTTATCATAAGGCCTTCTTATCTTTGCAACAATTTGGGTGACTTTATCCGGCTTAAGACGCTCGGCATAATAGAGAAGATGTTTCGAAATTTTATCGTCAGAATATTTTGCCTCGATCAACTCCTCCAGCCGTCCCTCCTTTATGACGGCAAAATCAACCTCACGTCCTTCCTTGTCCCGAATGTAGCGCAGTTCATAACGATACCCGTCACGATCCTCAAGAAAGTGCAGCCGTTTAAGAAGCGATGCGGCCACAAGATTTTCAAATCGAGCGCCCTCATCTCCTAATGTATCGCCATTATCAAAAAAATATACTTTGGGAGGCTTTAACACCGCCCTTGGCAATGATTTTGTATAGGGGCGAACGCTGAATACAAGATACATTCTCTCCAGAACCTCAAGCCATGTCTTTGCGGTTTTAGGAGATACCTGCAGGTCGGAAGCCATGTTGGATATTGTAATAAGCCCTCCCACACGGTATCGAAGCATATCCAGAAACATGCTGAGCAATTGTATGTTCCGAATCGATTCCAGATCACGCACATCTTCACGGAGAACCCTGTCAAACCGCTCACGCCGCCACCGGCGGGCATTACGTTCATCCCCATCCAAAAAAGGTTCCGGAAACCCGCCAACGGTCATAAGCCTCTTAAATGCATCATCAGGAGTGATCCCATCTGGAATCTCATCAAGCGTAAAGGGGTGCAGACGCCAGTAATGATATCGCCCCATTAAGGAGTCGCCGCCGCGCCGGTAAACGTCAAGACGGGCAGAACCGGTTATCAAAAAAGAGTGCTTTTCATGCGATACATCGTAAATCCCCTTAATCCAGGCCTTCCAGCGAGGGAATTTATGCAGCTCATCAAACACAAGCAGGTTATTATCGGAGCTCCATCTTTTTTGCAGGATATCCTGCCGGTCATCATCATAATCCCAGTTCAGGTAGCGTCCTGCCGGAAAGTTCTCTGAAAGAACAGCCTTGGCAAGCGTGGTTTTCCCAACTTGCCGGGGTCCGCCCACAAAAACCATTTTCTTGTTTAAATCTTCGAGAACACAGGGAGTGATATAACGCATATGACCATATTAACCAAAACTCCAAATTAGTCAAGGCTGTTTTGGAGTAGGGTAACATTTGATGATCTCGTAAAAAGCTCCACTATACCGAGACGTCGGCATTATAATAAAATCGGATACGAGATATTCCAATGCCCTGTTTTTGCTCCAGAGAGTGAGGGATAATGCCCACCGGTTTGCGATCTCATATCACCGGAAATTGAAGGAAAAGGAGGACTATCATTCCCTCCTGGACGGCATACCGGGGATCGGTGAGATCAGAAAGAAGGTCCTTCTTAACCATTTCGGGGACATCGGCAAAATAAGAGAAGCTCCGATGGAAGAATTACGGTAATAGCTCAATAAATAGTGGTAACTGGTCACAGATTTCCTCCAGAGTTTACCCCCACGAAGGCGGGGGGCGGGAATGACGAAATGTTGTAGGGGTCGGATTCATCCGACCCAATGCCCCGATGACCTTTCATCTTGCGGGTTCGACCTACCTGCGCCGCGAGCGTCGCCTGCCTGTGCGTTGCCTGTGCGTGTCCGCACGGAGACAGGTGCAACGCACAGGCAGGCGTGATTTTTTTGTATTTAAACCTATCTGTGTTCATCTGCGTGAATCTGTGGCTGAGTAGTTACCAAAAAAGAACTATAGCGGCCCTTTCTTTTCTCGATGAATTTTGAGGGAGATTTCGATTAATCTGGATATAACCATGGAGGGAAGCATACCGGCGCAGGCTGCCTGCTCAAAAAAGAAAGATGAGGGCGCCATGCCGGATGAGGAATTGGGATCTGTGATCAGCACTCTGCCGTCTTTCAAGAAAAAACCGTCTATCCTGCCGTACGATCTGAATCCGAGCGCCTTAAATGCCCGAGCGGCCTCCTCCTTGATATGCTCCACTACATCGGCCGGAATGTTTTTCGGCGGTGTAAACTTCCTGCATCTGCCCGGCATGTACTTGTCATCATACGTATAAAACTCGCTCTGGGGATGAATTTCCGTCAACGCTAACGGCAAAGGTTCCCCATCCTCTTCGAGGATGATACACGAAAATTCCGTGCCATCAAGATACTCCTCTACCAGGACGGTGGTATCCCATTTAAGGGCCTCGGCAATTGCCCGGTCAAGGAAACCGGGATCCTTTACTATTGTTACTCCTGTGCTCGATCCCTCCCTTGTCGGCTTTGTAACGAAGGGAAAGTCAAAAGAATTAATTAACTTTCTCTCTGTATCATCCCTGGTTTCCCTCCATTCTCCCTCCTGGATTATCGTACTCTCAGGCACACCGATACCGGAAGCTTTAAGGATTTTCTGCTGAATGTGCTTGTCCATACCAAGAGCCGAGGCCAGTACACCTGGTCCTGTGTACGGTATTCTGAGCAGTTCCAGCAGCCCTTGAATGCATCCATCATCTCCATACTTGCCATGCAGAGAGATAAAAGCAAAATCTATCTCGTCCTTCAATCCCTCATAGGATATCCTCTTTGCCTCCTTACAGAGATGTTCCTCAATATCTACAGTTGTGTTCTGAGATACAAGCTGCCACGGAAGTATCCATAACGCCCCTTCAACATCCATAAATACCGGTATTCCTTCATATCTCTCCCTGTCAAGATTATCATAGACATTCCTTCCGCTGTTAAGTGACACCTCCTTCTCTGAAGACATGCCACCCAATATAATACCCACTCTCATCTTCTCCATATGTTACAACCTACCTGTGTCAGTGTTCAGTGTTCAGGGGTCAGTGTTCAGTGTTCAGATCTTTGAACCCTTTCATCTCTCCCAAATTTCTACTTTCCAATTTCAAGTTTCAAGCGGTGCATGGCAAACCTATAGGTAAATGCCGCAAGGACAACTCCAAGAGAATCAAACATAACATCATACACCGTCGCAAATCTTCCAGGGACAAAAGATTGGTGCCACTCATCGCCTATACCATAAAATATACCAACAAAGATGGTAAGAAGAACTGCGTGCCGGGAAAGTACAGTCACCGGTGAATCAACAAATGCCCTCATTACGAGATATCCAAAGACATAATATTCAATCAGATGAAT
>JAUWNZ010000179.1 GCA_030612385.1 Pseudomonadota bacterium
TGATGTAGGCACACCTTTCTATCTGTACAGCCACAGGACCCTGACACGCCATTTCCGCGTCTTTGATGCGGCCTTCGCTGAGATTCCCCATATTATCTGCTTTTCCGTCAAGGCCAATTCCAACACGGCGATTCTCAGGATATTTGTCGGTGAAGGAAGCGGGATGGACGTTGTTTCCGGGGGTGAACTATATCGGGCGCTTAAGGCAGGCGCCGATCCCAAAAAGGTGGTTTATTCAGGTGTTGGAAAGAGAGTGGACGAGATAGAATATGCCCTCCGGGCAGGGATACTTATGTTCAATGTCGAATCCGCTCAGGAGCTCGAGGTCATAAATGCCTGCGCAGGCAGAATGGGTAAAAAGGCGGGGATTTCTCTGCGGATAAACCCTGACATAGATCCTATGACACATCCTCACATATCGACCGGTCTCAAGGAGAACAAATTTGGAATAGATATTGACAGGTCTTTAGATGAGTACCGCCAGGCGAAGAGACTGGAACATATTGATATTATAGGGGTCGATTGCCATATAGGGTCCCAGGTAGTAGAGATTTCTCCCTTCGTAGATGCCCTGAAGCGTTTAAAAAAGCTTATATTCCTTCTCAGAAGTGATGGTATCGAGATAAAATATCTTGACCTTGGCGGCGGTCTCGGTATTACCTATAATAGGGAAAGTCCTCCTCAACCGGAGGATTACGCGAAGACGATTATCAATGCTTCAAAGGATATCGACTGTACCTTTATATTTGAACCCGGAAGGGTAATCGCCGGCAATGCCGGGATACTCGTTTCCAGAGTGCTCTATGTAAAGAGCGGCGTCGGCAAGAACTTTGTCATTGTGGATGCGGGGATGAGTGATTTGATACGTCCCAGCCTCTATGATTCTTACCACCACATTCAACCCGTTTTTTTAAGTGACCGGGAGGATTTTCTTGCCGATATTGTCGGACCGATTTGCGAGTCGGGTGATTTTCTGGCAAAGGGGAGGATAATCCCTAAGTTAAACAGTGGGGATCTCATTGCCGTGATGAGCGCCGGCGCCTACGGTTTTACAATGGCATCAAATTATAATTCGAGGCCGAAGATACCTGAGGTTCTGGTGAAAGACAACAGGTATTATGTTATAAAAAAAAGAGAGGAATATTCCGACCTGATCAGGGGTGAGAAGATCCCTGAATTTTTGAGCTGATACGTTGGAGGTGAACCTGCAATTTTTATCACACCGCAGAGACGCAAAGGACGCAAAGAAAAGCGTAAAAGGCAGACATTGTTAAATAGTCAAGTAGTCGAGTTGGAAAAGATTGCAAACAATTTCATTAGATTGTTTAGGCTGAAGGCTGAAGGTACTCGAAAAACACGATTGCCGCAGATTTTTGTATCAAACATGGCTTCAAAGTGTGCAGTATTCGAGGCTTTTTCTAACAGCCTTCAGCCTTCAGCCTATATACCTGAGTAGTTACGTAATAGTTTAATCTTAGTGCCTTAATAGCTGAGTAGTTACGTTTTTTATTTTTAAAACTTTGCGTCCTTTGCGTCTCTGCGGTGAACCGTTACCCCAATACTATAAAAAAGGAGAAATTCATGTTTAAAGGAGCAATTGTGGCGATAGTTACACCTTTTAAAAACGGAAAGGTGGATGAGGAGGCGTTGCGAGAACTTATCGAGTTCCAGATAGCAAGTGGCACCGATGGGATAGTCCCCTGCGGAACTACCGGCGAATCTGCCACTCTGTCCCATGAGGAACATGACAGGGTTGTTGAAATAACTATAGAGACGGTCAGCAAACGAGTGCATGTAATTGCCGGCGCCGGATCCAACAGCACCCGGGAAGCGTTAAGATTGACGAGACATGCTTATGAGGCTGGGGCGGATGGGGCATTACTTGTAACACCTTATTATAACAGACCAACACAGGAGGGTTTGTATCAGCATTATAAAAAGATAGCGGAAGAGGTTCCGATTCCGATCATTCCGTATAATGTTCCAAGCAGGACAGGAGTCAATCTTTTGCCGGAAACAGTTGGCAGGCTATCCGGAATTAACAACATTGTCGGGATAAAGGAAGCAACCGGATCGCTAAAGCAGGTGAGTGAAGTTATAAAATGCTGCGATGATGATTTTGCTGTTCTGTCAGGTGACGACTTTACCGCACTGCCTTTACTCGCTGTTGGGGGAAAGGGTATTATTTCCGTTGTTTCAAATGTGGTCCCTGCGGACATGGCCGGTATGATCGACGCCTTCGAGGCTGGTAATCTATCCAAAGCAAAAGAGCTGCATTATAAGATGCTCCCCCTGATGAATGCGCTCTTTTTCGAAACCAATCCTGTTCCTGCGAAGGCTGCTCTGTCCATGATGGGAAAAATCGAATACGAACCAAGACTTCCCCTGAGCAGGATGTCCGGCGCAAACTATGAAAGACTGAAAAAGGTTATGTCGGATTACGGAAACTTGATAGTATAGGAGGAGTTTCCATTTCCGAGACGTTGAATTAGCCGCTGATAGACGCAGATTAACGCGGATTAATTTTACTTTTTTGTCCCATTTGCGTTTATCTGCGTGTATCCGCGGCTGAATTAAGGAGGCTCTAATATGATTAAAGCGGTTGTCACAGGGGCTGCCGGTAGAATGGGAAGCCGGATAATAAGCCTCATATCCGCAGATGAAGGCATAAAATTAGCCGCCGCTGTGGAGAGGAAGGGGCATTCTGCTATTGGCCGGGACGTGGGAGAAAACCTCGGCCTCGGTAAGACCAGTGTTATAATAGAAGATGATATTGAAAAATGTATTCATAATGCGGATGTTATCATAGATTTTACCGATCATGAGGCATCTATTGATCACCTGAAGACAGCGTCTGAAAACAATATATCCATCGTGGCAGGAAGCACCGGTTTTACCGCGGATGAGATGGAAAGGATAAAGGACCTGTCTACGAAGACAAGATGTGTCTTCGCTCCAAATATGAGTGTCGGTGTAAATGTGATGTTTAAGGTATTAGAGTATGTAGCCGGCATCCTGGGTGATGAGTTTGACGTGGAAATAATAGAGGCGCACCATAACTTAAAAAAGGATGCGCCCAGCGGGACAGCAATGAAGATGGCCCGGATTATAGCCGGCTCCCTTGGCCGGGATCTGGATCAGGTAGGTGTCTATGGGAGAAAGGGCATGGTTGGAACAAGACCGAAGAATGAGATAGGCATTCAAACTGTGAGGGCCGGTGATATAACAGGTGAACATACAGTGATCTTTGGCGGTATCGGGGAGAGGCTCGAGATTATTCATCGCGCCCACAATCGAGATAACTTTGCCAAAGGCGCTATAAGAGCAGCAAAGTGGATCGTAAACCAGGAAAAAGGGGTTTACGACATGCAGGATGTATTGGGGTTAAGGTAGGTAGATAGGCTGAAGGTAGAAGGGTTTTTCCTAATAGCCTTCAGCCTTCAGCCTAAACAACCTAATAAAAGTTTGTAGGGTGGATTAAGCGAAGCGAATCCACCGAAAGCTCTGAATGGTGAAGAATTTGTGTGGCATTATCAGTTTTGTCGGGATTGGTTCCAATATGGGCAGTCCCGTTAATAATTGCTTCAGAGCCATTGAACTTATGTCATCACTCGATGGTGTAAATGTCCTGCAAAGGTCTTCATTATA
>JAUWNZ010000312.1 GCA_030612385.1 Pseudomonadota bacterium
GAATCAATACCCATATAGCAAATGACGTGCCAAATAAGCCGGGCTTCCTGAACAATGGATTGAATCTGACCTGCCTGTGTCGGCCAGAGATATTTTTTTCTTCCATACATTGGCAGGTCAGTTCAATCCTTATAGGTTATACCGGAGGCCCTCTCCGTTCATCAACTTGAGGGTATCTTCAATGAATTTGATAAATATGGAATCAGGGTCGGACAATTAGTAGTAAATCATGTAATAATGAAATCTGATTCTGAATTTCTCGCAAGTAAGTTAAAACAGCAGAAAAAGTATCTTCAATATATCTATGAAAGATTTGGAGGTTTGGAAATCAGGGAAGTTCAGGAATTTGCCTATGAGATAAAAGGACTTGAAAGGCTGAAAGAAGTAGGCAGGACGTTAAGATTAAATCGAATGGCAAGATATTGAACTTTACCATTGAAAGGCAAGGCGCAGTATACCGCTTCAGAAAAGATAAGTCAAACGGAGACCTGACCCCTTTCACAACAGACGGTGGATTATGATAGACAAGGCAAAGACTATTCTCGGGGATGTATTCGGATATAGTGAATTCAGGCCTCATCAGCTAAAAATCATAGAAAATGTTCTCAAGAAAAGAGACACTCTGGTTATCATGCCTACCGGCGGGGGAAAATCGCTCTGTTATCAAATCCCCGCCCTTATTTTTAAGGGTTTGACCGTTGTTGTTTCACCTCTGATTTCGCTGATGAAGGATCAGGTAGAGCAATTAACGGAGCTTGCTGTCCCGGCTGTGTTCCTGAACAGCTCATTGTCCAACGAAGAATATAACCGTAATGTGGAGCGGCTGAAGAAAAACGGGGTCAAGCTGCTTTACCTCGCCCCGGAGGCCCTGCTGACACCGAGGATGCTGTCAATGCTTTCCTCTCTTCAGGTCGATTGTCTGGCGATAGATGAAGCCCATTGCATTTCGGAGTGGGGACACGATTTCCGACCGGAATACAGGCAGATTGTTGAAGTCAAGTCTCGTTTTCCTTCCGCCACGTGTGTCGCTCTTACGGCGACGGCAACACCGAGGGTTCAGGAAGATATAAAACGCAACCTTAAATTCGACGTCTCAAATGAATTTATTGCCGGCTTTAACAGGGAAAATTTATTTATTCAGGTCATTCCAAAAAACAATCCTGTCTCACAGACCATAAATTTTTTAGAGAAATATCCGGATCAATCGGGTATCATTTACTGCTTTTCCCGCAGGCAGGTGGACGATCTTTATGAGATATTGAAAAGCAAAGGGTATTCCATCAGGCCCTATCATGCCGGGTTATCGGATGCAGAGCGAACACGAAATCAGGAATTGTTTATCAGAGATGATGTGCAGATTATTGTAGCTACAATCGCCTTCGGAATGGGAATCAACAAACCCAATGTCCGCTTCGTTATCCATTTCGATCTTCCTAAAAATATTGAGACCTACTATCAGGAAATTGGCCGGGCCGGACGCGATGGCCTGAGTGCCCATTGTTTGTTATTGTTCGGCTACGGAGATATTCGGAAAATCAGATATTTCATAGATCAGAAAGACGAAAATGAACAGCGAATTGCCAATATCCATCTCAATGCCCTGTTGCAA
>JAUWNZ010000132.1 GCA_030612385.1 Pseudomonadota bacterium
TGCCTTAATAAAACAGACAAAATCGAGTATTTCCTTCAGCTTGTCCAATGGCAGCCCCTCTATTTCACATAAAAGGTCCTTTTTATATTGCATATTTAGTGTTTCCATACAATTTCACCTCCATTTCACAACGGTTAAAAACCCTGACCATGCTGCTTGAAACCTTTGCGCCTTAGCGCCTTTGCGTGAGGCATAAATTCCTCCATCGTTGCCTCCCCAGTCTGGTTGATCCCCTCCCTCTTCAGCACTCTCATCACCGTCATCCCAAGAATCTTCACATCCAGCCACAAACTCCAGTTATCCACATACCACACATCCAGTTTGAACTTGTCTTCCCAAGAGATAGCATTTCTCCCATTAACCTGTGCCCAGCCGGTAATCCCCGGCTTCACCCCATGCCGCCTCGCCTGCTCAGGCGTGTAACGATCCAGGTACTGCATCAGAAGCGGCCTGGGCCCGACAATGCTCATATTTCCCTTGACCACATTAAACAGCTCCGGCAGCTCATCGATACTGGTCTTCCGCAAAAAACGCCCCAGACGGGTCAACCGCTCCCCATCCGGCAGAAGATTACCATCTTTATCACGCTCATCCGTCATGGTGCGGAATTTATAAATGGTAAAAGGCCTGCCACGCAACCCCGGCCGCACTTGGCGGAAAAGCACGGGCGAGCCGATCTTCATTCGCACCAAGATTCCGATAAGAATAAGAAGAAGTGATAAAAAAAATACAGAAGAACCGGCAATCGCCAGATCAAAGAGGCGTTTCTCTAATTGAAAAGTCATGATATATTGATATCTTTGCAAAACATCCCATTTGCCCAATTACCCGATGGTTCTCAACAAATCCATTTCTTTGCGTAAAATAGTGTCA
Organism: Pseudomonadota bacterium; assembly: GCA_030612385.1. Taxonomy (GTDB): domain Bacteria; phylum Desulfobacterota; class Syntrophia; order Syntrophales; family JADFWA01; genus JAUWNZ01. Next base: position 874 of record JAUWNZ010000132.1, read on the forward strand.
ACAATCTGTTTCAGATCAATATTTCTTCCCGCTGTTCTTTGGTAAAAGAATTTTTCCACATCCTTGTCCAGATAAACAGGAATCTCCAATTCGTCTATCGGGCGATAAAACCTCCCCTGCTCTGCCGTTGAAAAATCATATTCCTCCTTCATAAAACTACCTCTGACGAACATATATTTTATACATCAGATCATCCCATGTTGCATCTTCAGGCAAATTTTTTAGTAAATCTTGAGCTTCTTTTTTATATTAATCGTTTGCATATCCATAGCCTCCTAACTCCGCTTAATCATTTTATCTTCGTGTTCTTCGTGCGCTTCGTGGTTAATGTGAAATCCTCATTATTTGTGCTAATTCGTGTCATTCGTGGCCAACTCTTCCCTGTTCAATAAAGTCTCATACAACTTTTCTCCATGCCTGGTACCGATTACCCTTATCTCATTTTTTGCCCCAAGCAATTCTTTAACCGCAACTGCGAGGTCTCCAATGGTGCAAGCAGGGGCCTTTTGAACAAAAATATCACCCGCATTCCCATTTTCAAATGCATATAATACCAGTTCCACCGCATTATCCAGAGACATGATAAACCTTGTCATCTTAGGATCAGTTACCGTCAATGGTTTGCCCGCCTTAATCTGTCCCACAAACAGGGGAATCACAGAGCCCCTTGAAGCAATCACATTGCCGTATCGCGTTCCACATAGCTTCATCAACAGTCCTCGCCTTCGCAGTCATCACCTTTTCCATCAGCGCCTTTGACATCCCCATGGCATTAATCGGATAAACCGCCTTGTCCGTGCTTAAAGCTATCATCTTCTGTACATTTTGTGAAACAGCCGCATTCAGGACATTTTCCGTGCCAATGATATTTGTCTTCACCGCCTCCACCGGGAAGAATTCACATGACGGCACCTGTTTTAAAGCTGCAGCATGAAATACATAATCCACACCGTGCATGGCAGAATGGATACTGTCATAATCCCTGACATTGCCTATATAAAACTTCAGCTTGTCATTATTGTACGCATTCCGCATATCATCCTGTTTCTTTTCATCACGGCTGAAGATGCGAATCTCCTTTATGCCGGTATTAAGAAACCTCTCAATAACAGCATTGCCGAAAGAACCGGTCCCACCGGTAATGAGAAGGGTTGTGTCTTTAAACATTTATTTTTTCCTGACTGAGTTAGGAAAAGTCGTGAGTCGAAGGTTCTTGAATTGAAAAGTTATTTTCGCAGATATTTCCTAAAATTGGTTAGCAGACGGCTTATTTCATCGGCCAGGGCATAACCGATATTGAATACGTTTTTGTCATTCAGTTGCCCAATCCTCGACCTTCAATTTGCCAATCCGACCAAATTCTCTTACATTATGAGTAACAACTGTTAGCTTGTTTGCCATGGCAATAGATGCGATCTGAGTATCTCTTTCACTGATCACCATACCTTCTCTTTCAAGTTGTGCCCGTATAACAGCATATTTCCCGGCCGCTGCCGCATCAAAAGAATACAGGCCCAGTAACGACGATATCTTTTTTATTTTCAATCGCCTTTCTTTTTTTTTCATCGGGGATTTCTCTATTCCGTACAATATTTCAGCCAGGGTAATGGTTGACAGTGATAAATCTGCCGGAGTGTGTTTTTTAATCCGGCCGATTACTCTCTTATCACCACGCATCCAATAACTGATGATATTTGTATCGAGCAGGTACATATCTTCCCCGGTTAATCCAAACTAAAGTTTTTTGATGGCAGCGCCTCAGGTGTTTTGAAATCCGGATCCACAGGGAAATCATCCCAGAAACTCTCCGGCCACTTGCTTCTTCCAAGCGGTTCGAGGATTACCATGTCCCCCTTTTTGCTGATTTTCACTTCATTTCCTTTAAAACGAAACGCTTTTGGTAACCGAACCGCTTGCGACCGACCGTTTTGAAATACCTTTGCTATTGATTCCATAGTCTACTCCCTCCTCATGATATTAATATATATCAATATATACCACTTATCTCAAAAAATCAATCATAACACTATTCCCCCTTCATCTCAAGAGTTAGTCAATACCCAACACCAGATCATTAATCCGAAAATTTTCAGGCCGGAAATATTGTGTAATAAATAAAATACTTGACTTTTAATGATGCCATCACTAATATTACACCATGTACATCAGAAGAATATTGACAGACAAACTCTATAAGCTGGTTGAGTCCTTTCCTGTAGTTGTTATCAGTGGAGCTCGGCAAGTCGGGAAAAGTACGCTGCTCCAAAATACATTGGGTATAGATGCGGAAATTGTTGTTTTTGATCCTGTAATTGATATTGAAAACGCTCGGCAGGACCCTGAACTTTTTCTAAATAATCATCCCCCTCCTCTGATTCTTGATGAAATCCAGTATGCTCCGGAGCTGGTTGCTTCGATAAAGCGGCGTATTGACCTTAATCGCGCCCCAGGCCAATATATTCTTACGGGTTCCCAACAATGGGGTGTAATGAAATCCATGTCGGAAAGCCTTGCCGGTCGAGCTGTTTTTCTGGATCTGGACAGTTTTTGTCTGCTTGAAATCAGCCAAAGCGATTCAACTATGCCATGGATTGCAAGATGGCTGGATTCGCCGGATATATTCCTGACCATGAACCAGTCACGACTTGCACATGAAACAACCCTCTACGAACAGCTCTGGCGCGGTTTTTTGCCGGAATCACAATTCATTGCCACTGAAGTCATCCCCGATTTTCTCAATGCTTACCAGCGCACTTATATTGAGCGAGATGTAAGGCTGTTGGCTGAAGTATCAAATTTGCAGCTATTTGGAAGATTTCTTCAACTCGTTTCCGCCTTAACAGCTCAGGAAATAAATCACAGCCAACTGGGCAGAGAATTGGGCATGACACCTCAAACAGCTCAAAGATGGCTCGATATTTTAAAAGCTACTTTTCAGTGGTTTGAGATTCCCGCATATTCAGGAAATTTAATAAAAAGGGTCAGCAATAAACCAAAAGGATATATTGCAGACACAGGCCTTGCCTGCTCGACCCAGGCCATATCTACTCCTAAAGCCATAGGTGGTCATCCTCTCTGGGGGGCAATATTTGAAACTGCTGTTGCGGCCGAATTAAGAAAACAGTCCGCTTTTTTATCACCAATGCCTAATTTTTATCACTGGAGGGCATACAGCGGTGCGGAAGTTGATATTATACTGGAATATAACGGAATTTTTCACCCAATTGAAATAAAAGCTAAAACCAACCCTTCCCGCCGCGACACCATGGGAATTTCTGCGTTTCGTAAAAGATATTCACAGATTAACATTGCCAAAGGTTTAGTCATTGCCCCATGCTCAGGCATTATTCAGCTATCCGAATGTGACTACGCCGTACCTTGGGACCTGTCATAAGTATTCGCATATTCCCCCGCTATTACTTCTCTCTCATCAACTCATGTCAGAAATATCGGTGTTACAATTTACCGGATTGTCTGATTTCAGCAGCCTTGGCCAGCAGCGCCACGGTCCTCTCCGCACAAACATCCCAGGAAAATTTGGCGGCTTGCCTTCTTTCATTTCCAGAA
>JAUWNZ010000204.1 GCA_030612385.1 Pseudomonadota bacterium
AAAAAATTCATTAGAGTTGCCGCAACAGGTTTCGGCAGCGGGTTCATGCCTTTTGCACCGGGGACCGCGGGAACGATAGTCGGGATTCCTTTATATCTGATTTTTTCGCATCTTTCCTGGCCTCCTTACCTGATATGGGTACTGCTGCTTTCATCTTTCGCAGTATACGTATCCGGCAAAGCTGAAGAAATATTTAATGAAAAAGACTCTTCGTCTATCGTTATCGACGAGATTGCGGGTCTTCAGTTTACCATGTTTCTTGTCATGCCGGCTGCCTCACACATATTCTGCGGTTTTCTCCTGTTCAGGTTTTTTGATATTACCAAGCCCTTTCCATGCAGGTTCTGTGAAAGGAAGCTTCCCGGAGGATATGGGGTTGTCGCCGACGATATTGTTGCGGGCGTCTACGCGAACATACTCTTGCTTTTATCGATCAAATATCTCGGAGTCTAAAACATCAAATGAAGATCGGCATCCTTGCCATAGGAAATGAATTGGTCAGCGGCGCTACGCAGGACACAAATTCCTCTTTCATATCTCGCGAGTTGACCGCTCAGGGATGGGATATATCAACGATAATGGTCGCCGGCGATGATGAGCGCACAATCGGAAATGGGCTCGACTGTCTCATGGCAATCTCCGACGCCTCTATTGTCACGGGCGGGCTCGGGCCAACCACCGACGATATCACCACTGCGTCAATCGCAAAAGCATTCGATCTCAACTTATATACCGATGAAGCTGTCCTGAAAAAGATCAGGGAAAGATTTGAAAAACACAGCGTCAAATGGACTCCCAATAATATTAAACAGGCCTTGTTTCCCGAAGGAGCCGAGCCTATACCCAATCCCACCGGCACGGCCTGGGGTTTCTCCCTGAAAAAAAACGGCCACATTCTGGCCGTTATCCCAGGCGTCCCTTCGGAAGCAAAGAGGATACTTTTCGAGGGGGTTATACCTCTCATCAAGAGAGAATTCAGAGAAGTTAGACAATATATAAAAAGCCGGACTATCAAGATGTTCGGCCCCACGGAAGCGGAGATCGATCAGATGATTCGGGATGTTGACCTGAAAATCCCCGGAATAAGCCTTGGATTCTATCCTCATTTTCCGGAAAACCATGTCATAATTACATCGAAAAGCCTTACGGAATCCGTTGCAAAAGAAAACCTGGAGGTTGCGGAAAAGCGGATCGAGGAAAAACTCGGAAAATATATCTTTGGCTATGATAATGACACACTGGAAGGTGTTGTCTCCTCTCTGCTGAAAAAACGGGATATGACGCTATCAGTAGCCGAATCATGCACGGGAGGATTGATAACCGATCGCTTGACAGACATACCGGGGAGTTCAACATTTCTTGACAGGGGGGTGGTTGTCTACAGCAATGCCTCCAAGACAGAGATTTTAGGTGTCCCCGATCAAGTCATAAGTAAATTTGGCGCCGTCAGTGAAGAGACCGCCGTTCTTATGGCTGAAGGGGTCGGAAAACTCGGCAGGACCGATCTCGGACTGTCCACAACCGGCATCGCCGGCCCAGCGGGAGGAACTGTCCAAAAACCTGTCGGCACGGTTTTCATCGCCCTGACAGACGGGAAAAATACAATGTGCCGCCGTTTTCTCTTTAAGTGGGACAGGAGAAGGATTAAAAAAATATCATCCCAGTGGGCGCTGGAGATGCTCAGGAGATTTCTGATCGGAAGAAGCCTGAATGACTAAATCGATAAGAGCCTTCCTGGCGATAGATCTTCCCGAAGAGATAAGAGACCGAATAAGAGATATCCAGGATCGGCTGAAGACGAATCTAAAAGGAATCAGGTGGATCAGACCGGAAGGGATACATCTGACATTGAAGTTTCTTGGCAATATCCCCCAAAACGATGTTCTCAACATCTCCGGCATGATTGAGAAACATACAAAATATGTCGGGCCGCTTATGCTGAAGGTGGAAACAATCGGGACATTCCCGAATCTTAAACGGCCAAGGGTTCTGTGGCTCGGAATTGGCGGAGAGACAGAACAGTTGCTCACCCTCCAGAAGAAAATTGACGCAACTCTCGAGGACTGCGGTTTCAAAAGCGAAGCGAGAACCTTCAGCCCGCATCTGACACTGGGAAGGATAAAATCACATAAGGAAATAAGCGGGCTTTCGCAGGCAATCGAAGACGGGAAAAATTTTGCAGCGGGAAGCTTTCACGCCGATGGCCTTACGCTTTTCAAAAGCGACCTGACGCCAAAAGGCGCTATATATACAAAGCTCGCTCATTTCCCCTTTGGCGGGCAGGAATAGTAACTTCTCAATAAATTCGGGGAAACCCCCAAACCATAGGGATTCGATAAATCGTAGCTGTTCACGACTTGAAATTGGAAATTTGGGAGAGATGAAACAAGTTTGTAACTACTCAGCCACAGATTCACGCAGATGAACGCAGCTTAGGTTTAAATACAAAGAAATCACGTGACTATACAGGTGGGTAGACTGAAGGCTATTATACTCCACACGGCCACAGATTACGCTTTTTGAGCCGGTCAGAATTGCACAGTATATGTAGCGGGGAAGGCTTTAGCCTTCCATTTAAGAGAGAATGGAGACCTAAAGGTCTCCGTTACACGGCATTCATTAAAGGGCATAAAGATTGGAGTTAAAGAGCGGTTTTTTTCGTGTGCCTTGTGATGAAAAAATACGACAGAAAAATCTCAAATTATGGCCGATTGAGGTTAGTGGTCAGTGGTCAGTGGTCAGTGGTCAGAGGCCAAATTTCTAATTTCTAATACTGACCACTGACCACTGATCACTAACCACTTGAAGCGGCTAACTAGTTACAATTTTACAAAAAACGGAGGCAAGCGATGACAGCGGATACAGAAAGAGAAAAGGCCGTGGAGCTGGCCATGGCCCAAATCGAACGGCAGTTCGGGAAAGGCTCGATCATGAGACTGGGTGGAGATGACGTGATTTCAGATATCCCGACCATCCCCACAGGTTCACTCAGCCTCGACATTGCCCTTGGCGTGGGCGGCATCCCCAGGGGGAGAGTTATCGAGATATTCGGGCCGGAATCGGGGGGAAAGACAACACTCGCCCTGCATATAGTAGCCGAAGCGCAAAAGCAAAATGGTCTGGCCGCATTCATAGATGCAGAACATGCCCTCGATGTCACCTATGCCAGAAAAATCGGGGTGAATACCGATGATCTGCTCATATCTCAACCCGATACCGGCGAG
>JAUWNZ010000037.1 GCA_030612385.1 Pseudomonadota bacterium
TTGTAAAGGAGCTGGAAGAGAGGTTTGGTGTGTCTGCGGCTGCTCCGGTGTCTGTTGCTGCTCCCGCGGCAGCCGGTTCAGCTCAGGAAGCGGAAGAAAAGAGTGAATTTGATGTTATTCTTACAGGATTCGGCGACCAGAAAATCCATGTTATCAAGGTTGTCAGGGCAGTGACGGGTCTGGGGCTTAAAGAAGCCAAAACCCTGGTTGACAGCGTACCAAAACCGGTTAAAGAAGCCGTGTCGAAAGATGAGGCTGAGGATATTAAGAAAAAACTGGAAGAAACGGGAGCCAGCGTGGAGATCAAGTAAAGGGTTAGTGTCCGAACGAAAAACAGGATTTTTCGTTCGGATCAGGGAAGGCGAAAATTTTAACCACAGGAATACATTGAGTATCTTGAGGATTAAAGTTTGAGTTTGACGCAAATATGGGCGAAAAAGACAGTTTTCGTTCAGGCAAGAGTTACGCTATCTGCACGGTGGAGGCTGCGAGTTGTCTCTCCTCCGTCGGATAAATTAACTGAATATCTTAAAATTTCAATCCAATCCACTTACAGCGGACAGATGTTCCGGCCTTCTTTTGAATTGAGTCCAGTTTCAGGGATTCGAATTTTTCAGGTTGGAGTCTTTACTTTTCCGTCAGGAGATAGACCGTATAAAAAGGTACACCATGGGTCAGCTTAGAAAGAATTTTGGTCGTATTAGGAAGGTAATGGATATACCATATCTTATTGACGTCCAGAAAAAGTCATACGATGATTTTTTGCAGAGGGATGTTGCCCCGGATAAGAGGGGTAATTTAGGTCTTCAAGCCGCCTTTAGGAGTGTTTTCCCTGTTTCTGATTTAAGCGGCAAATGTTCCCTCGAGTTTGTTAGTTATAAAGTAGGAGAGACCAGACATGATCTGAAAGAGTGCCTTCAGAGTGGCATGACTTATGCCGCTCCTTTGAAAATTGTGGTCAGGCTTGTTGTTTTTGATATTGACAGGGAGGGTACAGGGAAAGCAATCAGGGATATCAAAGAGCAGGAGATTTACTTTGGAGAGATGCCATTGATGTCAAGTAATGGCACCTTTATTGTCAATGGAACGGAACGGGTTGTAGTCAGCCAGCTTCACAGGTCTCCGGGGATATTCTTTGATCATGACAAAGGAAAAACGCATACCAGCGGGAAGCTCATATATTCAGCCAGAATTATTCCAATCAGGGGTTCCTGGCTGGATCTTGAGTTTGATGTCAAGGATCTCCTTTATGTCAGAATAGACAGAAGAAGGAAGATGCCGGTGACGATCCTCTTGAAGGCAATGGGGAATACTACAGAGGGTCTCCTGTCCTACTTTTATAATATTAAAGAAGTATTTCTAAAAGATGATAATACCTATATGTCGCTGGGCGACTTTCCTGTTGGTGAGAAAGCGATGGGGGATATTAAGGTTATTGAGACCGGAGAGGTTATTGTAAAGAAGGGAAGAAAAGTTACCAGATCGATTTTGAAAAAGATCGCTGAATTGAATATAGATCGAATGACGATAAGCGATGATGATCTTGTGGGGAAGATATCGTCGGCAGACGTATTGGATCCAGAAACTGATGAGCCGTTGTTGAAGTGCAACGATGAATTGACTGTGGAAAACCTGGAATTGCTCAGACAAAAGGGTGTTGAGAGGCTTCGTTTTATCCATCTTGAGGATGTGGCAAATGCTTCGATCAGGAATACCCTTCTGATCGATAAGGTTGAAACCACTGATGATGCCATAATAGAGATATACAGGAGACTTCGGCCAAGCAATCCACCAACCATGGAGATGGCATACAAGTTCTTCAATAATCTTTTTTTTAGTTCAGATAGTTATGATCTCTCCAAGGTGGGAAGGGCTAAAATGAATTACAAACTTGGCCTGGATGTTCCTGTGGGTATGGCGGTGCTGCGGAATGAAGATATAATGACAGCGGTTAAATATCTCATCGATCTCAAGAATGGCGTGGGTGATTGCAGTGTCGATGACATTGATCATCTGGGCAACAGGAGGGTTAGATCCGTTGGTGAGCTTATCGAAAATCAGTACAGAATAGGCCTGGTCAGAATGGAACGAGCCATTAAGGAGAAGATGAGCCTTCAGGATGTTGAAACCATGATGCCCCATGATCTTATAAATGCCAAGCCTGTTTCAGCTGTTGTCAATGAGTTTTTCATTAGCAGTCAACTGTCGCAGTTTATGGCTCAGACAAACCCGCTGTCGGAAGTTACGCACAAAAGGAGACTGTCCGCTCTCGGTCCTGGAGGACTTACCAGGGAGCGGGCAGGTTTTGAGGTGAGGGATGTCCATTCGTCTCACTACGGCCGAATATGCCCTATTGAAACCCCTGAGGGCCCCAATATAGGTCTGATTGTTTCTCTCAGTACCTTTGCGAAGGTGAATGAATTCGGTTTTATAGAAACGCCGTACAGGGTGGTAAGAGATGGAAAGGTTTTGGATGATGTCAGATACTTGACGGCGATGGAGGAGGAAAAATATATCGTAGCCCAGGCAAATACACCGCTCGATTCAGATGGAAGATTTGGTAATAAACTTATTTCTGCCAGAAGCGGGGATAATTTTGTTGTTGTTCCGCCTGCTGAAGTTGACCTCATGGACGTATCACCCAGTCAGCTCGTGAGTGTTGCGGCCGGGCTTATCCCCTTTTTGGAACATAATGATGCCAACCGTGCTCTGATGGGTTGTAATATGCAGCGGCAGGCGGTGCCGCTTGTAAGACCTGAAAACCCTATCGTGGGTACGGGAATGGAGTCAGTTATTGCGCGGGACTCCGGCACCGTTGTTCTGGCAAGAAGGTCCGGTGTTGTGGAGAGTGTGGATGCTTCAAGAATAGTGGTTAAGTGTGATGATGAGATGAGAGATCAGTTTGATACAGGAGTTGACATATACAACCTGACCAAGTTTCAACGATCCAACCAGGATACATGCTTTAACCACAAACCTGTTGTCAACAACGGAGATAGAGTAAACCGAGATGATATAATAGCTGATGGACCTGCCACCGATAATGGGGATCTGGCGCTTGGGAGAAATATTGTAGTCGCCTTTATGTCCTGGGGGGGATACAATTATGAAGATTCCATATTGATCAGTGAAAGATTGATAAAGGAGGACATCTATACCTCTATCCATATTGAAGAATTTGAGGTGATGGCCAGGGATACGAAACTCGGTAAGGAGGAAATTACCAAGGATATTCCCAATGTGGGAGAGGATGCCCTTTGGAGCCTGGATGAAAGTGGAATAGTTCGTATAGGGGTGTCGGTGAAGCCGGATGATGTTCTTGTCGGCAAGATTACGCCTAAGGGGGAAACACAACTATCTCCTGAGGAAAAGTTGCTGCGAGCCATATTTGGCGAGAAGGCAGGTGATGTCAGGGATACGTCTCTGCGTGTGCCGCCCGGTGTTGAAGGTGTGGTGATAGATACAAAGACATTTACACGCAAGGGAACGAAAAAGGATAGCAGGTCACAGAGTATAGAAGATGAGGGAATTGAGCATCTGCTCAAAGACAGAGATGATGAAATCAGGATTATTACGGATAATGTCAGGGAGGAGATTTCAGGTTTACTAATCGGTAAGACTTCTGCATCTAAGCTGGTTGATCCAAAAAAGAAAAAGACGTTGTTGAAAGAGGGCGAAGAGATTACCGAAGACATATTGAACAAGACACCATTTAGCTCCTGGAACGAGATATCGCTGTTAGATGATGGGACGAACGAGAAAACGGAATCTCTGTTCTCTCGTTTCTTTAAAAAAATTGAGATAGTTGAGACTTCTTTTGATAAAAAGATAGAAAAGTTAAAGAGCGGAGATGAGCTCGCTCCGGGCGTGATAAAAATGATCAAGGTTTATGTTGCCATAAAGAGAAAGCTTTCTGTCGGCGATAAGATGGCCGGAAGGCATGGCAATAAAGGGGTTCTCTCCAGGATACTTCCTGAAGAAGATATGCCATATCTGAGTGATGGCACTCCTGTTGATATAATATTGAATCCACTTGGTGTGCCATCGCGCATGAATGTGGGGCAGATATTAGAAACCCATCTTGGGTGGGCGGCAAAGGGATTGGGAGAAAAGATAAATTCTTTGTTCGACAAAAATGGCAGTGTGGATCTTTTTAAGGGGGAGATAAAAAAAATATATTCCTCTCCAGAGATTGACAGTTTTATTGACGGGTCTTCCGAGGAGGAGATCGGGAAATTTATCAATAGATTAAAAAGTGGCATCCGGATAGCTACGCCGGTTTTTGATGGAGCCGGCGAAGGCGAGATAAAAGATATGCTAAAGCAGGCTGATCTCCCGGAAAGTGGACAGACCTTACTCTTTGATGGCAGGACCGGCGAGCCCTTTGATAAGGAAATAACTGTGGGAGTTGCTTATATGTTGAAGCTCCATCATCTTGTTGACAATAAGATTCACGCCAGATCCATTGGCCCCTATTCCCTTGTCACACAGCAGCCTCTCGGAGGTAAAGCTCAGTTTGGAGGCCAGAGGTTGGGGGAGATGGAGGTCTGGGCTTTAGAGGCCTATGGCGCTGCCTACTCATTGCAGGAGTTTCTTACAGTAAAATCAGACGATGTAGTTGGAAGGACAAGAGTATATGAATCCATTGTTAAAGGGGAACATAGATTTGAAGCTGGAGTTCCCGAGTCCTTTAATGTTCTCGTCAATGAGTTGAAAGGGCTCTGCCTCGATGTGGAGTTGATTGAGGAAGAGTAGAAATATTAAAATGAAAAATGAACTGATGAGTTCGACAACTTGCTGAGATTACATTCTTTTTTAACTCGAAACCCGAAACCCGAAACTCGAAACTGTTTTAACAGGGAGATATAGCTTAGTGGAAGATATTTTCAGCTTTTTTGAAAAACCGAAGGATCCTGTAAGGTTTGATGCGATAAAGATATTAATAGCCTCACCGGAGAAGATACTTTCGTGGTCTCATGGGGAGGTTAAAAAACCTGAAACAATAAATTACAGGACGTTCAAGCCGGAGAAGGACGGGCTCTTCTGCGCGAGGATATTCGGTCCGGTCAAAGATTACGAGTGTCTCTGCGGCAGATATAAAAGAATGAAACACAGAGGGGTTGTCTGCGAGAAGTGTGGTGTTGAAGTTATCCAGTCAAAGGTTCGCAGAGAGAGAATTGGACATATAACCTTAGCGGCGCCTGTGGCCCATATCTGGTTTCTTAAGAGTCTTCCCAGCCGAATAGGGAATGTGCTTGATTTGACCCTTAAAGAACTTGAAAGAGTGCTCTATTTTGAGTCCTGGATCGTGTTGGATCCGAAAAATACGTCTTTGAAAAAAAAGGAAGTCGTTTCAGAGGAAAGGTATTCGGAGTTAAAGGAGGAATATGGCTCAGATGCCTTTGAGGCAGGAATAGGCGCTGAGGCTGTCAGAAAACTTCTCGAAGAGGTCGATTTAAATAAACTGGATGAGGAACTCAGATCAGGGTTGAAGACAGTCACATCTGAAACCAAAATGAAAAAACTGGCGAAAAGGTTAAAAATTGTCAATGCTCTTAAAGAATCAGGAAACAGACCTGAATGGATGGTTCTAACGGTTTTGCCTGTAATTCCTCCCGAACTGCGGCCCCTTGTGCCCCTTGAGGGCGGTCGTTTTGCCACATCGGACCTCAACGATCTTTACAGGAGGGTCATAAACAGGAATAATCGCCTGAAGCGTTTGCAGGAGCTCTCTGCGCCGGAAATTATCATAAGGAACGAGAAAAGAATGCTGCAGGAAGCAGTCGATGTCCTCTTTGATAATGGCAGGAGAGGAAGAGCGATTACCGGTTTTAATAAGAGACCGCTTAAATCCCTGTCGGATATGCTGAAGGGAAAGCATGGAAGGTTTAGACAGAATCTTCTCGGCAAGAGAGTCGATTACTCAGGGAGATCAGTAATTACAGTAGGTCCCGACCTGAGATTGCACCAATGCGGACTTCCTGAAAAGATGGCGTTGGAACTCTTCAAGCCTTTCATTTATAATAAGCTTGAGGAGAAAGGCTATGTCACTACCGTGAAGAGCGCCAAGAAGATGGTCGAAAAAGAGCTTCCCGAGGTGTGGGAGGCATTAGGTGAAGTTGTTCGTGAATATCCTGTTTTGCTGAATCGCGCTCCAACATTGCACAGACTTGGTTTCCAGGCTTTTGAGCCTGTGCTTATACAGGGGAAGGCGATACAGCTTCACCCTCTGGTCTGTCCCGCATTTAATGCTGATTTTGACGGCGATCAGATGGCTGTTCATGTGCCACTGTCAATTGAAGCGCAGACGGAAGCCAGGGTTCTTATGATGTCCACAAATAACATCCTTTCCCCGGCTAACGGCAAGCCGATTATTGTCCCTGGTCAGGATATTGTTCTCGGTATATATTATATGACCAGATTCAAGGATCATGTTGAAGGAGAAGGGATGGTTTTTTCCTGTCCCGATGAGGTAAGGAGCGCCTTCGATAATGGTGTAGTTGCTCTTCATGCAAAGATTAAGGTTCGGGTTGGCGGCAAACTTACGGACACAACAGCAGGAAGAGTTTTACTTTATGAGATTGTTCCGGAAGAGATTCCTTTTGATATCATCAACAGGGTTATGAATAAGAAGGCGCTTGCAGACCTCATTGACTACTGCTATAGATCTTGCGGGGATAAGGCAACGGTATTGCTTGCGGATAGATTGAAGGATATTGGTTTTGTATTTGCCACAAAGTCCGGGGCATCGTTTGCAATGGATGATATGGTTGTGCCTGCCGGTAAAAAAAATATTGTTGCAAAGGCTGACGAAGATGTCCTGGAGATTCAAAAGCAGTATATGGATGGCCTTATTACCGATGGGGAACGTTACAACAAGGTCATAGATATCTGGGCCCAGGCTACTGAGAGAGTTGCAGATGAGATGCTTGGAGCTATCGGAACAGAAGAAATAGAGGGGACTGATGGCAAGAAGGAGAAAATAGAGAGTTTTAATCCTATCTTTATGATGGCTGATTCAGGCGCAAGGGGGAGCGCCGCCCAGATAAGACAGCTCGCAGGGATGAGGGGATTGATGGCAAAACCATCGGGGGAAATTATTGAAACCCCTATTACCGCAAACTTCAAGGAAGGTCTATCGGTACTCCAGTATTTTATTTCTACGCATGGCGCCAGAAAGGGACTTGCCGACACTGCCCTTAAAACAGCAAATTCAGGGTATCTTACCAGAAGACTTGTCGATGTGGCGCAGGATTGTATTATTACCGAGGATGATTGCGGGACGATCGACGGAATCTATGTCTCCGCCCTGCTGGAAGGTGGGGAGATCATAGAAACGGCGGGTGAGCGTGTTTTAGGAAGGGTTGCCCTGGATGACGTCAAAGATCCTTTCACCGGAGAGATCCTGGTAAAGGCGAATCAGGAAATTGATGAAACTCTGGCTGAGAAGATTGACCGGGCCGGTATAGAAAAGGTCAGGATAAGATCTGTTCTGACCTGTAATTCGAGGCATGGCGCCTGTGCAAGATGTTATGGGAGGGATCTTTCCCATGGGCACCTGGTAAATATTGGCGAGGCAGTCGGCATCATTGCGGCCCAATCCATTGGCGAGCCGGGGACCCAGTTAACTATGAGGACTTTCCATATCGGTGGAACCGCAAAGTTTGAAGAGCACTCTACTCTTGAGGCGAGACATGATGGCACCATAAAATTTGTGAATCTCCATACGGTTGTCGGGGGCGATGGGAAAGATATTGTGGCGATGAACAGAAACGGAGAGGTTCACGTACTGGATGAGAAGGCAAGAGGCCGCGGCAAGTATTCTGTTCCTTATGGAGCACATCTGAAGGTGAATGATGGCCAGGAGATAGAGGTGGGAACCCTGATCGCAGAATGGGATCCTTTTTCTATCCCGGTTCTTTCGGAAGTTAGCGGGATAATAAAATTTGGGGATATTAGCGAAGGGGTCACCATGAAGGAACAGGTTGATGAGGCGACCGGTCTTTCCAGGAAGGTCATTGTTGAAGACAGGGATTCAAATTTGCGTCCGAGGATATCAATAAAGGATAGTGAAGGAAGGACAGTTAAGATACCCGGAACGAAGAGGGTGGCGGCGAGGTACCAGCTGTCAGTTGGCGCGAATATCGTTGTTTCAGAGGGCGATTTTGTACATTCCGGTGATATTATTGCCAAAGTTCCCAGGGAGACCACGAAAACAAAAGATATTACAGGAGGGCTTCCCAGGGTGGCGGAGCTCTTTGAGGCGCGAAAGCCGAAGGAATACGCTGTAATAGCAGAAATCGACGGGGCAGTTTCTTTTGCCAAGGATGTTAAGGGGAAACGGAGAGTTGTTATAACTCCCGATGTTGGTGACAGTAGGGAGTATCTGATCCCCAAAGGGAAACATATAGGTGTACAGGAGGGTGACAGGGTTGTGTCCGGTGAACCACTTATGGATGGATCCAGGAATCCTCATGATCTACTTTCCATCAAAGGGGAAAAGGAGTTGGCCAGGTATCTGGTTGATGAAGTGCAGGAAGTTTACAGACTGCAGGGAGTCAAGGTTAATGACAAGCATATAGAGATTATTGTGAGCCAGATGCTTCGTAGAATTAAAGTGATACAGCCGGGCGACACTTCTTTACTAACGGATGAGCAGGTTGAAAAACACAGGTTTGAAGAGGAAAATGAAAGGGTTGTCGCCCAGGGTGGCGATCCGGCAATAGGAGAACCGATGCTTTTGGGGATTACCAAGGCATCTTTGAACACCAAGAGCTTTATTTCAGCGGCATCCTTTCAGGAGACGACGCGCGTTCTCACAGAGGCCAGTTTGTCAGGGAAGGTGGATTATCTCAGGGGTCTCAAGGAAAATGTGATAATGGGAAGGTTGATCCCTGCAGGAACAGG
>JAUWNZ010000123.1 GCA_030612385.1 Pseudomonadota bacterium
TGAGCTCACGCCGAAGCCTGTCAACTCGTAAATTCGTTTCATCTCTCCAAAATTTCTAATTTCCAATTTCAAGCCGTGAATGGCTAAGATTCACAATCACTTTTACATACCGGAGTTTGCCCCTATTTATTGAGCTATTACTATATGAACAAGGTGTTTACGGTAAGGATTGGGCAGATCGGTAAAATCGAATCTTTTACCGGCCGTAATAAATGATAATTCTGTCTTTCTTTGACAGGGATGACAGGATTTAAGGCGGGCTTAGTAACTGCCGCATAGAGGCTTACTTGAACAGATGGATATAAACGAGTTGACCCCGGCCACGGTCATCTCACTACCGGATACAGGCAGGCCACGCAGAGAACCTAATGTGTACCTATATCTCCCCTGAGGAAATTGTCGATCACAGAGACTGATCAGGTACGGTGTTCCGACATTGCCTATATCCGGCTGGCCCATGGATTTGTGTATTTGACGGCAGTTACAGGTGTTCTTGCATGCTGTTGCCTGCAGATGGGCGGTAAAACTACACCTCCTTCTTTTGAGTTACCTCTTTCTTAATAAGATCGACCGCCTCCATCATTACGGAAAATACATTCTCCCTGAAATCACCGGCCACAACAACAAACATAATATCCTCTCCGGCTGCAAGGTTGCCTTCGTTTACCTGTGCCAGTACCTCTATTATCCCGATACGTTTCTTCATCTCCGCAACTATCTCCGCCAATCTTTTACTGTCCGCCTTGACCATAAGACTGGAAATCTGTTTACCCTGCCTCGATGTCTCTCTCACGACACCATTGTGACAAAGTATCATCCCTGCCTTATGATATTCCGGATGTTCTTTAACCTTCCTGATCATATCCGATAAATCCATACTATATCCTCCTTTGGGTATCAGTAATTGTTCCCTTGACTGAGGCAGACAACTGTGAAAGAAAAAAGCATGCGTCAGAGACAACGGCAAAAAAATCTTCGTAGCCTTGGAGATGTTCTCCACAAGACCCTGAAAAAAATGAACATCTCCATCAATTCCACAAATCGAAACGACTGGGATATCTGGTATAAAGTGACAGGACCTCAGATAGCCGCTCAGACACAGCCTGAGAAACTAAGAGGCGACACACTCTTTGTCAAGGTCTCAACCTCCATCTGGATGCATCAGCTCCAGTTTATGAAACAGGAGATAATCGACAAAATAAATGAATCTCTGGGCAGGGAAACAATAAAGAATATCTACTTCTCCATAGGAGCGATATCTTCCGCCATTCCGAAAAACAAAGAAAAATTCTCGTTTCCTCGTCAATATATCCTGAATGAACGGGACACAAAAATGATCAAAGAAAGCACCGGATCAATTTCGGATCAGGAGTTGAGTCACATACTGAAAAGGGTCATGACCAAAGAGATAATCAGGAGAAGGATGAGGGAGGAGTCGAAAGCTCCCTGAAAATATTTTCCGTCTCTCCTGTATACATGCCGTTTTCTTCATAAATAAACAGGGGTTCTGATACCTTCAGTTCCTCCCCCCCTCCCCTCTTACCTTCCATCAGCACGAATTCAGCCCTGGAAGAACGGCAGGAATGTACCATACGCAGCCGCCGGGGTTCTATATCGCAATCTCTCATACGAAAGAAGAGTTCCGCCATCCGGGTTGCGGGGTAGATAATGTAAACACAACCTGATTCCTTTACAATATGCCTCGCCGCTAAGAGGAAATCGCCTAATGTGCCCTTTATCTCATGTCTCGCCACAGCCTTTTCCTGGTCCGGGTTTATTCTCCCCGAATTCAGCTTTCTGTAGGGTGGATTAAAGATCACAACATCAAAAGCCTGCGGTTCTAAAAAGGTCTTGATCTGCCGGATATCACCGGAGAGAACCTTGATCCCCTTTTCAAGACCATTTATCTTTATGCTCCGCCTGGCCATATCAGCAAGCTCTTCCTGAATCTCAACACCGACCATTCTTCCACATATGGATCGATGCGAAAGGAGCAGCAAAATGATCCCGCCACCCGTCCCCAGATCTGCGACGCTGTCACCTCTCTTCACCTGAACAAAATGGGCAAGTAGAAGAGAATCGATGGAGAATCTGTAACCCCTCTCCTTCTGCAAAATCCTGAGCCGCCCTCCCAGGATATCATCGATCGTCTCCCCTTCCCTTCTCAGGACAATATCTATGTCATCTTGTCGACCCGCTGTCATTGCTTCCAAAATTATCACCACAAATTATTTTATGACAGTCCCTACAATAGATGGACGAATATGCCGCTCCTAAGCTTTGGTTCAAACCAGGTGGACTTCGGAGGCATTACCTCGCCGGCATCGGCAACATTCATCATCTGAGTCAGAGTAGGCGGATACAGAGAAAACGCCACGGCAAACTCGCCCGAATCTACAAGTTCCTCCAGTTTGCCCATACCTGCCGAGCCACCGACAAAATCAATTCCGCCATCCCTTCCAGGGTCATTGATGCCTAACACAGGTCCCAACAAATTATTCTGAAGCAGAGAAACATCCAGAGCGCCCACGATATCACCTTTATCGTAAATATCATCTTTCGGCGCCAGTTTGTGCCATCTGCCATCGAGATACATCCCGAATTCATGTAATCGAGAAGGCAATTTCTCCCCAAAGTTACTGAATATCAAAAATTTCTCCCCAACTTTATACATGAATTCCACTTCACTCAAGCCACGCAAATCCTTTACGACCCTGTTGTAACCCATTATCCTGAGTTGATTATGCGGAAACAAAACGGCCATTATATAGTTATACCCTTCATCCCCTCTGTGACTCCGGTTCTCAGCTCTGCGCATCCCGGCAACCGCCGCGGCAGACGCCGCCCGATGATGCCCGTCCGCTATGTACAGCGAATCTACATTCAGAAATTCTTCTCTCAGGGCCGTAATATGCTGTTTGTCATCCACAACCCAGACGGTGTGAGAAACCCCGTCGTCCGCGGTAAAATCATATTCAGGCCGGCCCCTTACAATCTTTCCAACAATACGATCAATCGAATCTCTGTCTCTGTAAAATAATAATACCGGCCCGGTATGGGCATTTACCGCAGCTATGTGTTTAACACGGTCACCCTCTTTGGCCGCCAATGTTAATTCGTGTTTCTTGATGCGGCCGGATACATACTCGTCAACACTGACCCCGGCAACTACCCCGTACTGTTCATGCTTGCCGGCCTTCTGTCGATAGATATAAAAACAGGGACGACTGTCCTGAAATAAAATATCCTCAGACAGCAACCTGTCAATGTTCTTCTTTGCCGTTTCGTATACCGGATCATCGTAAACATCCATATCCGGCGGCAGATCTATTTCCGATCTCACCACATGCAAGAAGCTTTTTGGATTTTCCTTTGCCATCTCTCTTGCTTCTTGAGCGCTAACTACATCATAAGGACAAGAGGCTACCTCCTCAACAAATCTCTTCTGCGGCCTTACCGCCCTGAATGGCACAACATCGGACATAAAAAACTCCCTCACGCGAGATTACGGCAGGTCTTAACATACCGCCATATTCAAAGCAATGTCAAAAAAGGTGGCAGGAGGCCTTTAGATGTAGTATTGACACATAAGCGCTGAGTCAGGAGGCAAAGAAGAGAACCATGAGCGTTACCAGATTATTCATCCATGGCCTTGAAAGCAGCAGCCAGGGAACCAAGGGAGCGTTCTTCCTGGAAAAATATCCGGATATGATCATCGAAGATTTCAGGGGTTCACTTGAAGAGAGGATGAAGAAGTTAAACAAAATCCTTATCGATAAAAGAGACCTGATACTGATCGGCTCCAGTTTCGGAGGGTTGATGGCCGCCATATTTACCTGTAATAACGAAGATAAAGTAAAAAAACTCATCCTGCTGGCGCCCGCCCTCAACCTGAAGGAATTCGAGTCATACCTGGAGAAGAGGATTAATATCCCTGTTGTCATCTATCACGGCAAAAATGATAATGTGGTGCCGGTGGCGCCCGTTCGGGAGATCGCGCGCAAGATATTCACCAGTATAACCTATAATGTCGTCGATGATGATCATCCCCTCAGAAAAACATTCAAATCCTTCAACTGGAGCGAGCTGTTAAACTTTCAATAAAGAATCAACACCCATCTTCCATCCATTGCGGCACAAAATATAACGAAGCGGAGCTGCTTTCGGCAGCTTTCCCGATTTTAATCCGGCATCATCTATAAATTTAAGCAGATAACCCTCGCCAAGATACGAAAATCCCCGGCCGTTAACGAATTCTCCTTTTGGTGCGATAATTTTGACAGTCTCGTAAAAAGTCAAAATACACACAATTTTGTCATTCCCGTGAAAACGGGAATCCAGTCTTTTCAAGTACTTAGCCTTCTATGGATTCCCGCCTACGCGGGAATGACAGACTTTTTACAAGTCCATCAATTTTGATGGTTCCGTAAAAAGTCTACGCAGTGTCATTCTGAGGAGCGGAGCGACGAAGAATCTCAATGATATCAGATTCTTCGCTATCGCTCAGAATGACAAAAGAGTATTTCGGGAAATGTAAAAAATCAAGGATATCTATGCTGTTATGAGTTTTTTATGTCGGCTCAAGGACAGTGCGTCTGATGGTC
>JAUWNZ010000065.1 GCA_030612385.1 Pseudomonadota bacterium
CCGGCGGTGCCTTTCGGAGGGATATATCGCCTGATCGACTTCACATTGAGTAACTGTGTTAATTCGGGTGTACGAAAGATTGTAGTCCTTACGCAATATAAGTCTCTCTCCCTGGAGCGGCATATCAGGTTGGGCTGGAATATCTTCAATTCAGAACTGGATGAATATATATTTTTCATCCCTCCACAGATGAGGATAGGTGCTGACTGGTATAAAGGAACCGCCGATTGCATCTATCAGAATTTATACTTTGCCGACATGGTCAATCCCAGTTATTTCCTGATTCTCTCTGCCGACCATGTTTATAAGATGGACTATTCTGAGATGCTTACCTTCCATAAAAGCAAAGGCGCCGATGCTACCATGGCCACCATAGAGGTAGACCCCCGGGAAGAATCCCGGTTTGGTATTGTCAGGGTTGATAAGGAGGACAGGATAACCGGTTTTGAGGAAAAGCCTGAACGACTTGAGCCCGCATCCCAGGGCAGAGAAACCTTATCAGCCAATATGGGGGTTTATATCTTTAACAGCCACACCTTGAGAGAATTCATAAAGGAAGATGCCCTTAAAAACAGCCATCATGATTTCGGCAGGGACATCATTCCCGCAATGACCCAAAATAACGTCAAGGTGTTTTCCTATAATTTTAAGGATGTGAACAAAAAAGAACCGAAGTACTGGAGGGATGTTGGAACCATCGAATCCTACTTTGATGCCAGTATGGATCTGGTGGCGCCTGATCCCATGCTCAACCTTTATGACACGGACTGGCCCATACGCACTTATCAGGGTCAATATCCCCCTGCCAAGACGGTCTTCGCCCAGGAATATCCCGGCGGAAGGCTGGGGATTTGTCTGGATTCCATAGTTTCCGGGGGGTGTGTTATCAGTGGTGGCAGGGCACAAAACTGTGTTCTGTCTCCCAGGGTTCGAATAAACAGCTATGCCGAGGTGAAGGAATCCGTGTTGATGGAGGATGTCGAGGTTGGCAGATATTGTAAGATTAAGAGGGCCATTATTGATAAAGGAGTAAAGGTGCCTCCGGGAACAGAAATAGGATATGACATCAGAGAGGATAGAAAGAGATTTTTTGTGAGTAATGGGGGCATAGTAGTTATCTCTAAGGGTATTGAGGTTCCATTGTCAAAGGAGGAAACCCCTGTGACTGAAAGTGTCATTGAATATGGCGTTCCCGGGGGAGTAGATAGTCATATGTGAGGCAATAGGGTATCTTTCAAGACAAATATAAAACAAACCACTGCCTTTGGCAGTGGTATTTTGCTTAAAGGCAGAAAGGAGAAAAGGATGAAGATTGCGATGTTTTCGTGGGAAACACTCCATTCCATTGCTGTTGGGGGCATTGCCCCTGTGGTGACTGAATTGGCGGCAGCCCTGGAAAGGAAAGGAGAAGAAATACATGTTTTTACCCGTATGGGAGAGGGCCAGCGTTTATATGAACTCATTAATGGAGTTCACTACCACCGCTGCCCTCACAGGCTCGCCCCCAATTTCTTTGAAGAGGTAAATGACATGTGTCGTTCCTTCGCCGACCATTTCTTCCAGACAGAGGATTATATTGGCGGCTTCGATATTATCCACGGACATGACTGGTTAACGGCCAATGCGGTTGGCTGGATAAAAGAGAGAAGAGATAAGAAAGCTGTATTTACTGTTCATTCCACCGAGTATGGGAGATGTGGCAACAACTTTTGGGGTGGGGCCTCTGCTGTGATCAGGGACCATGAGCGATATGGGACCTATATCGCCGACCGGGTAACGGCAGTGTCGAATAACTTGAAAAGTGAGATCGAGTGGATGTATAATGTTCCCGAGTGGAAAGCGAATGTTGTATATAATGGAATCAGTGTTCATAACTTTGATGGGTGGGTTGATCCCGGTGAGATCAAAAAAAAATATGTGGTAGCCCCCTTAGAGCCTATGGTGCTCTTTGTGGGTAGAATGACCTATCAGAAGGGCCCGGATCTGCTGGTAGAGGCCATACCTTCTATCTTAAGATATTACCCAAACGCCAAATTTGTCTTTGTCGGTGATGGAGATATGATGCGGAACGTAGAAGATCAGACTCATGCTCTTGAGATTTCCCATGCCACCAGATTCCTGGGGTATAGATCAGGACAGGAACTTATAGATATATTTAAGGCAGCGGATGTGGTCTGTATTCCCAGCAGAAATGAGCCCTTCGGGGTGGTGGTACTGGAGGCATGGGCTGCGGGCAAACCGGTTATAGCCAGCAAAAATGGAGGGCCTGATGAATTTGTCTGGCATGAGGTAAATGGACTTAAGGTCTCTGACAATCCCGATAGTATCGCCTGGGGGATCGGCACGCTTTTTGCCGATTTTGAGCGGGCAAGAGAGATAGGAATGAATGGAAGGAAGACTGCTGAACAAGCCTTTTCGTGGGAGAGCATCGCCGATAAGATGCTGGAAGTTTATTATTCGTAGAATATAAAAGAAAGGGGGAAATTGTTATGCCTAAAAAAGATGGAAGTGGCCCTCCCGGTGGGAGCGGCCCTGGAACAGGAACGGGTATAGGCAGAGGAGGAGGAGGCAGAGGCAGGATGGGAGGCACCAGACCTGGGTCTGGTCCCGGTGGAGAGTGTGTCTGCCCCAATTGCGGAACAACGGCTCCTCATCAACAGGGGATTCCTTGTACCCAGATAAGCTGTCCAAATTGCGGCACCGGCATGGTAAAGAAGTAAGGTATCAGCTCAATAAATAGTGGGAACGCCCTCACACTGACCCTCGCCCGCCAGGGGAGAAGGAATTAATCAATCGAAATCATTAAAGAAACGCCCCTCCCCTTGAGGGTGGGGGTGAAAAGCTCCGGTTTATTGAGTTATTACGAAGTAAGTCCGGGAGTGTATCTTTTCTAAGGCATTCCATGGGGGTGATAAGAAGAGATTTGCTCAATGTCTGGAGGATAAAATGAGTAAAGGAATTTATCATGCTCTGGGGCTGCATATGCATCAGCCGCCAGGGAATCTAAAACTCCTGATAGAGACAAATGACTGGGAGGCAAGACAGATTATCCTCTGTTATGAACGGCCGTTAAGGTATGCCCGGGCCTTCCCGGATATAGCCAGAATAAATGTGGGTTTTTCCGGGATACTCTTAGAACAGCTTCAAGATGAAGAAATACAGAAGAGATATGCCTCTATTATCGATATTCCTCAAATGCTTGAAGGTTACGCAAGACAGGAAAACATTGAGCTGATCGGCATGGGATACTACCACCCCATCTTTCCCCTCATTCCCGAAGAAGACTGGGAAGCGCAGCTCAGGAAGGGCAGGGAAAAGATTGTAGAGGTCTTTGGAAGGGAACCTTCAGGTTTCTGGCCGCCGGAGATGGCCTTTTGTATGGAGTTAATCCCTGCTTTAAAGAGGAATGGTTATGAATATGTGGTGATAGATGGTGTCCATGTGAGACCCAAAAACATTTTAACACCACAGGAGATACTTTATCAGCCTCATGTAGCGGAGTATGACGGCCATGAAATTGCTATAATTTCCAGAGACAGGGACTTGAGTAATGCCCAGGAAAGCGGGTTGGATACCGGCTGGTTTGAGAGGGAGGTAGGGGAAAAGACGGCACAATGCACCCCGCCTTCCCTGGTTACCACCTGGTCTGACGGGGAGAATGGGGGCTGGTTCCGTCAAACCGATGAACCTTCTGGTTTCTGGGGGCATTACTTTGCCCCTTATATGGAAAGGGTGAGAAGCGGAGGAGTACCCATCACCCCTGTCAGAATTTCCGATTTTATCCAGGAACATCCACCCCGGAATAAGGTCAGGGTGGAAAGCGGGGCATGGAATATCGGGACAAGGGGAGGAAAGGACTTTTCACAATGGTCGGGCTCGGATTCCCAGAAAAGTGCGCTGGGAGAGATCGGTGAGATAAGTCGCTACTACCATCAAATGGAAGGGCGGTTAATGGAGGAAAAGAAAAAAGGACGGGATATGCCGGGGACAGATAAGATATTAAGCTCCGCCTATGAATATGTGCTTAAATCTCAGACAAGCTGTTATCTCTTCTGGGGAGATGCATGGGTCTCCAGGGTATATGAGGTTACAAAAAAGGCCAGGGTATTGCTGAACGAGGCAAGGCAGGTATTATTACGATAAAGGAGGGTGTATGCCGATGAAATGCTGGTTTTGTGAGAATGAGGAAAGGGGAGTATGCGCCGCTTGCGGAAGGGCGCTTTGCCATGATCATGCCCATATTCATGACGCGATGACCATCGCCAAGTCAGACACCTCTACCGGTTATGCCAGTTATTACAATGTCTACGGGGCATTGAAGTGTTCGGATTGCAGGCTGGAATGGGAGAGCCGTCAACCAGACAAAGAGTGAGATAATCAATGGAAAAAGGCTATCTTTGCCCAGTATTACATGCTCATCTCCCCTTTGTCAGGCATCCAGAAGAGGAAGATTTTCTGGAGGAATACTGGTTTTTTGAAGCAGTCAGCGAAACCTATATTCCTTTAATCCAGATAATGGATGACCTGATAAGGCAAGGCGCCGATTTTCGCCTGACCATGTCCTTGACACCTCCTCTGATTACTATGCTTGGGGACCCGCTTTTGCAATCCCGCTACCTTAAAAGGTTAAATAAACTTTTGGATCTGACGGAGAAGGAACTGGTGAGAACCAGAGCCCAGCCGGAATTTTTTCACCTGGCGCGGATGTATCGCGAGGACTTCCTTAAAAAGAGAGAGGTCTTTCAGGGCTTAGGGGGCAATCTGCTTTCCGCCTTTAAAAAGTTTCAGGAGCTGGGAAAATTGGAGATTCTTGCTTCGTGCGCCACTCATGGATTTCTGCCATTGTTGAACGTAAATCCTTCTGCGGTGAAGGCTCAAATTGAGGTGGGGATTGACTGTTATGAGAAGGTTTTTGGGACCAGACCCCGTGGGTTTTGGCTTCCCGAGTGTGGCTATTATCCTGGACTGGATGAGATTCTTAAGAATTCGGGTGTCAAATATTTTCTCCTGGAAAGCCACGGCATCTTAAATGCCTCGCCTTTTCCTGAATACGGGATTTATGCCCCTGTATTTTGCGAGTCAGGGGTGGCCGCCTTTGGACGGGATGATACGGCTTCCAAACAGGTCTGGGATGCCTTTACCGGTTATCCCGGCGACTTTGACTATCGTGAATTCTACCGCGACATCGCCTATGAGCAGGACTATCAATATATTAAACCTTATATTTCAGGTGAGGTCAGGGTTGATTCCGGCATCAAATATTATCGAATAACGGGAAAGAATGGGGATAAACAGCCCTACAATCCTGAGCGGGCAAGAGAAAAGGTTGCTGTTCATGCAGGAAATTTCATGTTCAGCCGTGAGAAACAGGTGGAATCTCTTTCCGGTGCTATGGATCGGAAGCCCGTTATTATTGCCGCTTATGATGCCGAGCTTTTCGGCCACTGGTGGTTTGAGGGACCCTTGTGGCTGGAGTTTTTGATGAAGAAAATTTACTACGACCAGCAGACCATAAAACTTGTCACTCCTTCTGAGTATCTAACAGAGTATCCCACAGGTCAGGTCTGCGCGCCTTCCGCTTCCAGTTGGGGAGAGAAGGGATATAATAATGTATGGTTAAATGGAAGCAACGACTGGATATACCCTCACCTTCATACCTCTGCCCGGAGGATGGAAGAGATGGCCGGAGGCTTTCCTCATGCCGAAGGTGTTGTCCGCAGGGCTTTAAACCAGGCGGCAAGAGAGCTTCTGCTGGCTCAGAGCAGTGACTGGGCCTTTATCATGCACAATGGAACCCAGGTAGAATATGCAGTGAGAAGACTCAAGGAGCATGTCGGAAGATTTAACAAGTTATACCAGGATATCAAACAGGGGAAGATCGATGAGCCGTGGCTGTACTGGATCGAACAAAAAAATACTATATTCCCCCATATCGATTACCGGGTCTATGGATAGAAATATGCTTACCTGTTGTCCAAGATGCTCTTTTTACGATACCTGTGAACTCAAATGGCATCGAGCAGAAAGGGGGGAAGCTCAGCTTTGCTGTGATAGATGTGAGTGGTTTGACCAATGCAGGGTGAAGGAAACAGAAGAAGAGATAAAGGAGTTGCCGGCAGTCAATGGGGACAGCAGGGTAGCGCTCATGGTGATTGACCCCTTTCATGTCCATGCTTATTGGGAGATAACGTCTCAGACATGGGAAAAAATCAAAGATGAGCTTGAAGGAGAGTTCGATCAGGCCAAAAAGGTACTTCGAGTATATGATATAGCCTATATTGTCTTCGATGGAGCCAATGCCAACAGTTATTTTGATATATATGTGGGCGACGCTGCCAATTGGTATATAGATTTCCCGGGTCCGGAAAAATCAATATGTGCCGACTTCGGATTGCTTACATCTCAGGGGAAATTTTACACTCTGGTCAGATCCAATTTCGTCCATACCCCCAGGAATGGACCATCGGAAAAGAGAGAATGACAGTAGGGGATTCTCTCACACTTCTGAATATGAATAGTAATTACTCAGCCACAGATTCACACAGATGAGCGCAGATAGGTTTAAATACAAAGAAATCACGTGACTTATACAGGTGGGTAGGCTGAAGGCTGTTAGTCTGTTAATTGTAAGGTTCTTGCAGAAATGGCTTCGGCGTGAGACTTCGACGTGAGCTCAGTCAAACGGCAAAAGAATTTAAAGCTATTACGAAAGTCCGGAAATTACGAAATAACTGCGTGGAGACAGGAAATAGGAGAAAATACCGGTGATAATCCGCGTAGATCGGTGGCTGAATAGTGACAACGGTTAAAAGTTATCAACAGTGAACCGGAGCAGTTACAAAAAAATATAGCACAAGAATTCCTGGTATTTCAAGTAGTCAAGAAAGGAGCAGGATATGAATATCTTAATGGCGGCAAGCGAGGTAGTCCCTTTTGCCAAGACGGGAGGATTGGCCGACGTGCTGGGTTCCCTCTCGAAGGAACTGGAAAGACTTGGCCATAAGCTTAAGATAGTGCTTCC
>JAUWNZ010000136.1 GCA_030612385.1 Pseudomonadota bacterium
TAGATAGACTGAAGGCTGAAGACTGTTAGTAAAAGCGGGAATACTGCACACTTTGAAGCCATGTTTGATTCAAAAATCTGCTGTTTCTCTGCCAAAGTGCGGCAATCGTGTTTTTCGGGTACCTTCAGCCTTCAGCCTAAACAGCTTCAGCCTAACTACGTGAGTAGTTACGGGTTATAAATATAAAAAGTGAGGGAAGATATTAAATGCAAAAGGTTCTTGTGAGCGATACTCTTGCCGGGAAGGGTGTGGAGATATTTGAGAATGCCCCTGGAATTGAAGTTGATGTGATGACAAATCTCACACCTGACGAACTTAAAGGCCTGATAAAAGATTATGATGGAATTGCAATAAGGAGCGCCACCAAGATTACAGGGGAGCTGATAGACAAAGCGGACAGGCTCAAGGTGATAGGAAGGGCAGGGATAGGTCTCGACAATGTCGATGTCACAGGGGCAAGCAAAAGGGGAATCGTGGTGATGAATACCCCGGGAGGGAATACCATTACCACAGCTGAGCACGCCATATCGCTTATGCTCTCACTCGCCAGGAAAATCCCCCAGGCTACGGCATCCATGAAAACGAAAAAATGGGAGAAAAAGAGGTTTATGGGCACAGAGGTCTGTAACAAGACTCTCGGTGTTATAGGCATTGGAAAGGTTGGATCCATCGTGGCTGATCGGGCGTTGGGCTTAAAAATGAATATCATCGCCTATGATCCCTTTATATCCCCCGAGGTTGCGGAAAAGATGGGCATTGTGCTCGCAAGTATGGATGATCTTTTAAAAAATTCCGACTTTATTTCCGTTCACACACCTACAACGAAGGAAACAAAGGGGATGATTAATGCCGACGCCTTCGCTAAAATGAAAGACGGAGTTTTCATTATCAATTGTGCGAGGGGTGGAATTATAGACGAAAAAAGTCTCTATGATGCCCTCGTTTCCGGAAAGGTTGCCGGCGCCGCTCTCGACGTCTTTGAAAAAGAACCCACCGCTAACTGGGATTTGGTCTCCCTCGATAATGTTATCTGTACCCCGCATCTCGGCGCATCGACCGATGAGGCACAGAGAAACGTTGCAATCGCTATCGCGAGACAGATGGTTGATTATCTTACAGACGGAACAATAAAAAATGCCGTAAATGTTCCCTCTGTCAGCGCGGAGATACTCTCCACAATGCAGCCATATCTGACACTTGCTGAAAAGCTGGGGAAATTCGAGGTTCAGCTCGTCTCCGGAGGCATAAAAGAGGTTGTTATAGAATACAGCGGTGAGATACTTGACTTTGATACAGCGCCTCTGACCACAGCGCTGCTGAAGGGATTCTTGACACCTATACTGGATGAGAATATCAACTATATCAATGCGCCGGTAATAGCAAAGGAACGGGGCATAAAGGTTATTGAATCAAAGAGCAGTGAGGTAAAGGATTTTACAAGCATGATCTCGCTTACGGTGAAAACCACAGAGAAGGAGAGTTTCGCCGCGGGAACGATCTTTGGCAAACAGGATGCCAGGATTGTGAGGATCGACAAATTTACCCTCGAGGCGATCCCGGAGGGCAACATGCTTGTGATGTATAACTATGACAGGCCAAACGTTATAGGTAACATCGGCTCGATTCTTGGAAACAATAATGTAAATATCGCAAGGTTCCAGTTAAGCCGTGAACAGGTGGAGGGGCAGGCGCTTGTTGTCCTGAGCACAGACAGCGTAGTGTCTGAGAAAGTTATCAATAAGCTGAAGGACCTGCCCAATGTCATATCAGCAACTCAGTTAGAAGTGTAGGAACTACTCAGGTTGTCAGGTTCACGGTTCAACGGTTCAATGGTTAAAAGCTATCAACAGTGAACCGTGAACCTTTCAACCTTGAAATTGGAGACAAATCATGGCCAGTGTAGTTGTGATTGTTGGAACCCAGTGGGGGGATGAAGGCAAAGGCAAGGTTGTCGATCTATATGCGGAAGAGGCGGACATCATCGCAAGGTTTCAAGGGGGGAATAATGCGGGCCATACGCTTGTGGTGAATGGTGAACAGACCATCCTCCATGTGATACCCTCCGGGATACTTCATGACAACAAAACCTGTATTGTGGGAAACGGGGTTGTTGTTGATCCAAAAGTCCTCATAGAGGAGATTGACAGTCTGAAGCGCCGTGGGTTCTTTCCGATAAATACGAAACTTTATATCAGTGAAAACGCGCATATTATCATGCCTTATCATCGCAGGCTGGACAGCGCCCGGGAATCCCGGAAAGGCAGTAAAAAAGTGGGGACTACCGGAAGGGGAATCGGTCCCTGCTATGAAGACAAGATTGCGCGTGTGGGCATAAGGCTTTGCGACCTTATCGATGATGAGATATTCCGGGAGAAACTGAAGACAAATGTGGAAGAGAAAAACTTCTTCCTGACAGATTTTTTCAAGGAAGAACCGGTCGACGAGCAGGCAATCTACGATGAGTACAGGCGGTACGCCGATCGTCTCAGGCCGTATGCGGCAGATACTTCAATAATTATCAACAGGGAGATGGAGAAAGGGAGAAAAATCCTCTTTGAGGGCGCCCAGGGATGCCATCTTGATATCGACCACGGCACCTTCCCCTTTGTAACCTCTTCAAATACCGTAGCCGGTAATGCCTGTTGCGGTGCAGGTGTAGGACCGACAAAGATAAATTCCGTAGTGGGGATATGCAAGGCATACACCACCAGAGTCGGCGGCGGTCCATTCGTTACAGAGTTAACCGACGATATAGGAAAGAGGATACAGGAAACCGGAAAGGAATTTGGCGCCACCACCGGTAGAAAACGCCGTTGCGGGTGGCTTGACATGGTTCTGGTCAGAAAGTCAATCAGGGTCTCCGGTGTTACCGGTTTAGCTATAACAAAACTCGATGTCCTGACCGGCATTGAGAAACTAAAGATCTGCGTCGGATATAAGATCGATGATAAAAAATTCACAGAATCAGTTCCCTCAAATCTAAAGACTTTGGCCATGTGTCAGCCTGTTTATGAAGAGATGGAGGGATGGGTAGAAGACATAAGCAATGCCCGAAAAATCGAGGAACTTCCCACAAATGCCGGAAGATACGTGGAAAGAATAGAAGAACTTGGCGGGATTAAAGTATTTCTCGTTTCAGTGGGAGCGGGCAGGGATGAGACTATCACTGTAAAAAATCCTTTTGGATAATTTTCAAAATCACAAAGGGTTTTTTCTTGACCTCAATGGTTATTTTCTGTCAATATCAGCGCCTTTGAATGTCGGTTATTTGTGGGCCGTTAGCTCAGCCTGGTAGAGCAGCGGATTTTTAATCCGTTGGTCAGGGGTTCAATTCCCCTACGGCCCACCAAAAAAATCAATGGATTTACAGTGGCCGAACCGTAAATCCCTCGGTATAACCATCTCCAAAAACTGGACAGAGCCGTAAGGTGCATGATAGCCCGCAAAAAGATATGGAGGAGGCAAGGCAAAATGCCCCCTTTTGCCCAATTTCGGCGCCTGCCTGTGCGTCGCACGCGGACAGGTCAGTCTTAGATTTTAATCCTCAAAACAGTCAATGTATTCCTGCGGTTAAAATTTTCGCCTTCCTTGAACTGAACAAAAAATCATAGTTTTCGTTCGGGCACTAACTACACAAAATTATGACAGGTTTTCCTTATTTGTCAGACTTGAACAAATAGTTGACAAGACCCCTGCCTTTTGCTATCAAAGTAATTCTTCCTATAGTTTTAGTAGAAAGAAAGGTAGCCTTATGAAAATGTCCACGAAGGGCAGATATGGTGTAAGGGCAATGGTGCACCTTGCTGTTCATTACGGCCAGGGACCTCTGCCGGTCAGAAAAATAGCCGATAGAATGGATGTTTCTGCCAAGTATCTGGATCATTTGATGGCTGCCCTCAGAATGGCGGGTTTGATAAGGAGTATTCGAAAGGCTCATGGGGGATACATTCTGGCCAGGTCTCCAAAAGAGATAAGACTTAGCGAGGTTGTCAAGGTCTTAGAGGGATCGGTTGCCCCGGTAGATTGCGTGGATGATGCGGGAGCTTGTCATCAGGCCGATTTCTGCGCGGCCCATGATCTCTGGAAAAGGGTGCAAGAGGCCATGGACAATGTCCTGGAATCCGTGACTCTGGATGAGATGTCACAAAGACAAAAGGAGAAAAGGGGGAGATAGTCAATATGACCACGGAGGAAGCGATGTAAGGGTTATGACCGCATCTCCGTTCCAGGCATCGTTAAGTGGTTGTTATTATTCAAGCAAGCAAACTTGAAACCCGAAAAAGGAGAAGTGATATGATGAAAGAGAAAATAGAAGGGGCAATAGACGACATCAGACCCAGTCTTCAGGCGGATGGGGGAGATGTTGAACTGATCGATGTCGGTGATGATGGCGTTGTCAGGGT
>JAUWNZ010000275.1 GCA_030612385.1 Pseudomonadota bacterium
GTGTCCCCATTTAACACCTTTTTGTTTATCCTGATTTTTCATGCTAATTGTTTTAAAGTTGCGGGGTTTCTTCATATTTATTTAATGGGGCGGTTGGAATGCCACGAACGGCTATGAAAAGAGGGTGGCCAATAAAGGAAAAATAGAAACGTCCCCTTTTCCTATTCCTTCTTGAAGCTTTTTCGTATCTTTGTGCTTTCGTGATAATCAGATAGGAATCCCTTGACAAATGAGGCAACATGCAAATATAATGTAGTCACATTCAAAATATTTAAAGGGGTCTGCCCCTGGATTTTCAGGCACATTCAAAGCCTTGAGGATTAAAATTATGGAAACAATAGGAATAAGAGAATTAAAAGAAAACCTGAGCCGTTATATGAAGAGGGTGAAAGCCGGAGAGAGAATCATTATCACGGATCGAAAAAAAGAGATAGCCGTCATAATGCCCCTCGAAAAAGAAGACAAAGAAGAAAAAATATTTCAATTGATCCGGCGTGGCATAGCCCGCTGGTCCGGGGGCAAGCCGACGGGTATGCCATCCAGGATTGCTTCAAGAGGCAAGAGCGTTTCCGACGCTGTTATTGAGGATAGACGGTAGAATGATCGTATATCTTGATACCAGCAGCCTGGTGAAATTGTATATTGAAGAAGATGAATCGTCAAAAGTTGATGCTCTGGTCAAATCTTCAGAAGTTACGGCTACTTCACTCGTTGCTTACGCTGAAGCAAGGGCGGCTTTTGCCCGTCGATTTCGAGAGAAGGCATTCCCATCAGACGAATATAATCGCATGAAAGAGTTTTTTGATAAAGATTGGAACCGCTATCTCATCCTGAATGTTACAGAAGGCATAATCCGGCAGGCAGGTAACCTGGCAGAAAAACATGCCTTAAGAGGTTTTGATTCAATTCATCTCGCCTCGGCCTTAACACTGCGTCAGGAATTGTTTTCTCCCGTAGTTTTTTCATGCTTTGACGATAATCTTCAGAAAGCATCAAAACGTGAAAACTTACAAGTGTAGGTCTGCCCCCTGGATTTCCCGGCAGTTATAAAAAAGTCTGGTGAATGGTGGGTTGGCTGGCTTATTGATCTGCCAGGAGTAAATGCACAGGAAAAAACAAAAGTGGAGCTTATCGAATCTTTACGAGTTGGGGCTGAAGATATGCTGAATACCGAAGTGCCTTTTGAACCTGGTACGGAAATGACCACTGTTGATATTTCCGACCCGACATGGACAAAATCTCCAATTGAAAATCTAACTGTATCCTAAACTCGAAATTGTTAACTTTATGCCACGCCAAACCAGACTTGATGCTCCCGGTGTCCTACAGCACGTAATGGCACGAGGAATCGAACGCCGAACAGATTTACAGGGCGGGGGACTGATTCGCAGCAGCGAGGGTAACAAGGCTGGTCTTTTAGGTGGAAAGAAAGAGGAGCGGGAAAAACGAGACGGGAGGGAAGATAAATAGGTGTGATCCCTTTTTCTCCCAAAAAACCGTGGAGGTGTAATGGCTGATAAAAAAGAATTATATGAGATACTTTTCGTAGAAATAAACGGTAAGATGGACCTCGTGCTGGAAGGATATGGTGATATAGGTCGGAAATTTGAAGAGGCCAGGATGGAGCGGCAGCAAATAAAAGAGGATATGGTTTGCAAGATTCAATTTGTGGCAGACGATCTACAGGAAACAAAAGCGGAGCTGAAGGAAACAAAAGCGGAGCTGAAGGAAACGAGAGCGGAGCTTGGGGAAAAGATTGATAAAATTGGTGAGATTATTGAGGACCATAAGATAAGGATAGAATCTCTGGAGAATAATGTGAACGTTGGTTGATCTCTCGTTCCCACACTCCTGCGTGAGAATGCATACAGTATGGGTTCCCACGCAGGAGCATGGGAACCAGGAGAAAATCTCACGCAAAGTCGCAAAGGCAGCAAAGGATAAAAAAGAAAACCTTAGCGACTTAGCGCCTTTGCGTGAGACAAGAATAAAATAAATCAATAACAGGCTATTTACTTATTTATGGACGTCTCAACTGTTTCCTATCTTCCATTGTTTGAGGAAGATAAATAGACTTGACCCTTATGTTGCGAGTCTCTATAACCTATTGAAATATATGAGTTTATCGGTAAAAAGGTTCAATGTTAAGAATATGCTTACAATACAAGATGTTATCCCTGATTATCCCGTTGCGCAAAACAGACTGGCAACGTAATAATTGATATGTAGACATACTTCTTTCAATTTGGCTCATGATAAAGCTCTCCTTA
>JAUWNZ010000014.1 GCA_030612385.1 Pseudomonadota bacterium
TCAGGCGGATAAATATGGCGTGCCAAAGATAGCCTTCATCAATAAGATGGATCGAACAGGCGCCGATTTTTTCGCAACAATCAAGATGATAGAAGAGAGGTTCAATTCAATTCCTCTAATAATACAGTTGCCGGTTGGTAAGGAGCAACAATTTAGCGGCGTGGTGGATTTGATCGGTCAGAAGACCATGACCTGGAATGAAGATACCCTGGGTCTCACCTTTGAACACTCGGATATCCCCTCCGACCTCCTTCCGCGGGTGGAACAGGCCAGGGAAAAGCTCATAGAAACCGTCGCAGATGTTGACGACTATATTGCCGAAAAGTATATAGAGGGAATACCTGTTTCCGAAAAGGAAATTATCGACGCCATCAGGAGGGCAACCATCTCCTTGAAAGTTGTGCCCGTTATGTGCGGATCAGCCTTGCGGAACAAAGGAATCCAACCCGTACTTGACGCTGTCGTTGATTTCCTGCCGTCCCCTTTGGATATTCCCACCATTAAAGGCATCAATACCCTCACCGGCAAGGAGGAAAAACGTCACATCGGCAATGAGGATAACCTTACCGCCCTCGCCTTTAAGGTTATGACGAATGAGGGAAGGAAGATGACCTATCTGAGAATCTATTCAGGCAGGATTGAATCTGGCGCGGAGATCTACAACGCGAGCAAGGGTAAGAAGGAGAAGATTGGGCGACTTCTCAGGATGCATGCCAATAAAAGAGAGAGGGTAAAAGAGGCAGGCGCAGGTGACATAGTAGCCGTAGTAGGGCTGAAAAACACCACAACGGGAGACACCATCTGTGATGAATCCCATCCGATTATCCTGGAACCGGTAGAAATTTACGAACCGGTAATCAGTCAGGCAATCGAGGCAAAGACACCGGCGGACCATGAAAAATTGATGGTGGCTCTCGACAAGATTACCGAAGAAGATCCCACTATCAAGGTAAAATATGAAGATGAAACAGCGCAGACAGTTATATCCGGCATGGGGGAACTCCACCTGGAAATCTTGATTGACAGGCTGCGAAGAGAATATAAGACCTATGTAAATGTAGGCAAACCCAAGGTCGTATACAGAGAAACGATAGAAAAGGCGGTGGAAGTTGAAGGAAAATTTGAAAGGGAACTTGGAGATAGAAGGCATTTTGGCCATGTTAAGTTGGCCCTTGAACCTGAGAAACGGGGGTGTGGGATTGAGATTGTCAAGGAATTAAATGAACTCTTAATCCCTGAAGAGTTCCATGCGGCCATCGTTGACGGCATCCATGAGGCTACTCTGAGCGGTGTTGTGAGTGGTTATCCCGTCATGGATGTCAAAATCAGAGTCATCGGCGGTTCTTTCAGGGATGGCGAATCCTCGGAACTCGGTTATAAAGTAGCAGCCTCGACCGCTTTCAAAGATGGATGCCTGAAAGCGGATCCCATACTTCTCAAGCCTATTATGAAGGTAAACATCATTTCACCGGCTGAATTTATGGGGGAAATCATCGGAGACATCAATTCAAGAAAGGGAGAAATTGAATCTGTCAACCACAGAGGGCCTGTCACCGAAATAAAAGCAAAGGTGCCGCTGGAGAAGATGCTTGGATACTCCACCAACCTTAGGTCCGTCACCCAGGGAAGAGCCATTTTCTCTATGCAGTTTTCAGAATACGGAAAGAAATGATGAACGTAACTACTCAGGTAGTCAGGCTGAAGCTGTTGTAGGCTGAGTAGTTACAGTCACTTGTAATTATTTAGCCACCGATCTACGCAGATTAGCACCGGTATTTTTTTTATTGCAACTACTCACGTAATCACGCGATTTCTTTGTATTTAACCCTATCTGTGTTCATCTGTGTGAATCTGTGGCTGAGTAGAGTTACACCTAAACTAACTCAATAACAGACATCGAAGCATTATCGCCCGCTCGATGACCTCTTTTCACTATGCTTGTATAGCCACCAGATCTTCCACTGTATCGAGGTGACACTTCTTGAAAAAGTTTCTCAACAACTGTCCGATCCCTTATAAAAGCTAATGCCTGCCGTCTTGCATGAAGGTTTCCTCTTTTCCCCAAGGTAATCATCTTTTCGGCAACCCTGCTCAACTCCTTGGCCTTGGCATCGGTCGTAAGAATCTTTTCATATCTGAAAAAAGAAGTTACCATATTTCTCAGCATAGCTTTTCTATGACTTGTGGTCTTACCTAACTTCCTTCCACTCTTTCTGTGACGCATTTAATACTTTCCTTTCCCAATAACGAATCTATCCCTTATTCCCCTTTAGTGTCTTCCTCATCTTTATCCGGCAGAGGAATATCCACCATCATACCAAGACTAAGCTCCATTTCACCGAGTACTTCCTTGATTTCATTAAGAGACTTCCTTCCAAAGTTTTTGGTCTTTAACATTTCAGCTTCAGTATTCTGAACTAATTCGCCAATAAGAGTAATATCGGCGTTTTTTAAACAGTTTGCAGATCTTACGGAAAGTTCCAATTCATCAACATTCCTCAACAAGTTTTCGTTAATCTTTTTCTTCTTTTCGGCCTCTTTATTTTCTTCTTCCTTCTCCTCTTCCTCTATCTCCTCAAAGTTTATAAAAATACTCGCCTGCTCTCTTAATGTTTTTGCCGCATAGGACACGGCATCCTCAGGTAAAATACTCCCGTCCGTCCACACCTCCATTATTAACTTGTCATAATCGGTAACCTGTCCAATTCTGGCATGGGTTACCGTATAGTTCACCTTCTTGATCGGCGCAAACATCGCATCAATGTTTATAGTGCCTTCCGGTTGGTCGGGCTCTCTCTCCTTTTTGGCTGGAATATAGCCACGACCCATCTTTACAACCATCTCAGCCTTAAACCTGGCGTCAGACGAAAGGGTTGTTATATAATGATCAGGGTTCAAAATTTCAACTGTTCCATCAGTAATAATATCCCCCGCAGTTATAACCCCCTCTTCTGAAGCATCCACATGAACAACTCTCGGTCCATCCTGGTGCATCTTCAAATGAATGCCTTTCAGGTTCAGAACAATATCGGTCACATCATCTTTCACACCGGAAACCGTCGAAAATTCGTGA
Organism: Pseudomonadota bacterium; assembly: GCA_030612385.1. Taxonomy (GTDB): domain Bacteria; phylum Desulfobacterota; class Syntrophia; order Syntrophales; family JADFWA01; genus JAUWNZ01. Next base: position 3,074 of record JAUWNZ010000014.1, read on the forward strand.
AGGACATTATCAATCTTTACAGAAACAATAGCTGCGCCTTCTATAGAAGAGAGCATTATCCTTCTCAGCGAGTTGCCCAGAGTAATACCCAAGCCCCTCTCTAATGGCTGACACGTAAGCTTCCCGTAAAATCGTGTATATGTCTCCTTCTCTATATCTATTCGCTTGGGTCGTATTAAACTATGCCGGTTTGTTTGCATATCTCCAATTTCCTATACAAGAATTTATATGACTACTCACGCAGTCAGGCTGAAGCTGTTGTAGGCTGAGTAGTTACTTTTGTAATTATTTAGCCACCGATCTACGCAGATTATCACTGATATTTTTTCTTTTATTGTAACTACTCACGTAGTCACGTGATTTCTTTGTATTTAACCCTATCTGTGTTCATCTGTGTAAATCTGTGGCTGAGCAGTTACCTATTTGGAGTAAAGCTCGACTATCAACTGTTCCCGAATCGGCATGGTCAATTCTTCACGAGAAGGAAAGGCCCTTACAACACCCTTAAATTTATCCTTATCCAGTTCTAACCATTGTGGAATGCCCCGTCTTGCAACTGTCTCCATAGAATCGAGTATCCGTGCCATCTTTCTGCTTTTATCTCTAATCTGGATCTCTTCGCCAATCTTTACCAGATAAGACGGAATGTTTACTTTTTTACCATTCACTAAAAAATGATTATGCCTTATCAACTGCCTTGCCTCACCCCTGGAACTGGCAAAGCCCATCCTGAATGCAGTATTGTCAAGTCTTCTTTCCAACAAAACCAACAGGTTTGTGCCGGTTATTCCCTTTTGCCTCTCAGCCTTCTTATAATAACCCCTGAACTGTTTCTCCAAAAGTCCGGACATCCTTTTGAGCTTCTGTTTCTCCCTCAACTGGACACCATAATCGGAATGCTTTCTCCTTACCCTATCCTGCCCATGCTCCCCGGGAGCATAGGCTCTTCTTTCAAAGGAACATTTGTCAGTGTAACACCTATCTCCTTTGAGATAGAGTTTCAAATTCTCCCTTCGGCATAACCTGCATAAAGATCCTCTATATCTCGCCAAGACATCCCTCCATTTTACTATATAATCAAGTTATCTATGCTTCTCTATTACACTCTCCTTCTTTTTGGCGGGCGGCAGCCATTATGTGGAATAGGCGTAACATCTCTTATAAGATTTATGTTAAACCCTGCCGCCTGAAGAGACCTCAATGCCGCCTCTCTACCGGAACCAGGCCCCTTAACATACACGCGAACCCTCTTTACCCCATGCTCCTTCGCCTTCCTTACTACATCTTCAGCAGCCAACTGCGCAGCAAACGGTGTACTCTTCCTTGAACCTTTAAAGCCCCGTGCCCCGGCAGAAGACCAGGCAATAACATTGCCGCTCAAATCTGTAATAGTAATGATCGTATTGTTGAAAGTCGATTGGATGTGGGCAATACCCTCCGGAACATCTTTACGCTCCTTTTTTCGCCCAGTTTTCCTCTTTGGCTTCGCCATTATTCCTCCAAATGTACCGTAATTACTTTTTCTTTCTCTTGCCAACAACAGACCTTCTCGGCCCCTTTCTTGTCCTGGCATTTGTGCTTGTTCTCTGCCCCCTGACAGGAAGGCCTTTTCTGTGTCTGAGCCCACGGTAAGAACCTATATCCATCAAGCGCTTCACAGACATATAGATATTTCTTCTTAAATCCCCCTCAACCTGATGCTTTCCATCAATGATATTTCTTATAGATGTTACTTCCGAGTCTGCAAGATCATCGGTTTTTGTATCAAAATCAACTCCTGCCTCTTTAAGTATCTCCATCGACTTAGATCTGCCTATACCATATATATAGGTCAAAGCAATTTCCATCCTCTTATTCTTAGGCAGATCCACACCTGCAATTCTCGCCACTTAGTATCCTCCTCGTGAGTTATATTCAGAAGCTATAATATCGCAAAAATGCAAACCAGGCTTTACTTTTTATCCCTGGCGCTGCTTATGCTTTGGATTCTCACAGATAACCCTGAGTACCCCGCGTCTCTTAACAATTTTACATTTATCACACATCTTTTTAACAGAAGATCTTACTTTCATAACACTGTTATCCCTTCATAACGAAAATCACTCCCCGGATTCACGTTAAATAGTGTCCATCCAGGAATGAAGTTTTTTGTTCAAGATCAAGGCGCGCGAAACAAATAACCACAGACATATATTTGATATTCCGAGGATTATTTTTTGAGCATAACGCAGATATCGGGCAAAAAAACCATTTATGGATGGACACTAAATATCGCACCTATTTCGCCCTGTATACAATCCTTCCTCTGGTCAAATCGTAGGGAGAAAGTTCCACAACCACCTTATCTCCAGGCAATATCTTGATATAATGCATCCTCATTTTTCCCGAAATGTGGGCAAGAACACGATGCCCATTTTCCAGCTCAACCCGAAACATGGCATTCGGCAGCGGTTCAACCACCTTTCCCTCGACTTGTATAGCTTCCTCTTTTGCCATAAAATATTTATCCTCTTGAGATGTGACCCCTTTCTCTTCCTTTCTCTTCGGAACATTGAAATTAGAAAATAGAAATTGGAAATTTGGCCTTCATGCTTAAGAGCTGTTAAGCTAAGAGCTTATGAGCTTACGAGCTTTTGTACTGTAAACTCGTTTCATCCCTCCCAAATTTCTACTTTCCAATTTCAAGTTTCAAGCCGTGAACGGCTGCCTAATTTGTAAATCTGCAACGCAATATGTCCCTACGCCACTTCACTCAATATCACAGGACCATTCTCCGTAATTGCCAAAGAATGTTCAAAGTGAGCTGAAAGCTTGCCATCAAATGTCACTGCCGTCCAGCCATCGTTCAATACCTTTATCTTGTATGTTCCTTCATTCACCATCGGCTCTACCGCCAAAACCATACCCGATTTCAGCTTAATGCCCCTTCCCCGCACCCCAAAATTGGGGATCTGAGGATCTTCGTGAAGGCTTTTTCCTATACCGTGACCCACAAAATCTCTCACCACGGAAAACCCTGCAGCTTCAACTTGTTCTTGTATAGCAGCGGAAATATCACCCAACCGATTCCCTGCCCTTGCCTCCTCGATTCCACTGTAAAGCGCCTTTCGAGTTGTGCCAATTAATCTTTTCGCTATATCGGAACTATCACCTACAGGAACAGTTATGGCTGAATCGCCGTAATATTCATTATAACATACCCCAAAATCGAGACTTACTATATCTCCTTCTTTTAATGCTCTATCTGACGGCATTCCATGAACCACTTCGTTATTGACAGATACGCACAGGGAAAAAGGATATCCCATATACCCTTTAAAGGCAGGTTTAGCGCCCTTCCTCAGGGCAAGTTCCTCAGAATATCTATCCAGCTCTATGGTTGTTATGCCAGGTCTTATCATCTCCCTCAATTCACTCAAGATATCGGCTACAATACCATTACTTGCCTTTAGCTTTTCAATCTCTTCAGGAGATTTCAAGATTACCATTATTTGTTCACCCACCAGACATCGCTAAATAGTCGAGTGGTTGTGTTGGGAAAAAACTGCAAACAATTCAGCATCAAAGCTCAAAGCTCAAAAGGGGGAAGGACTTAAGCATCTTGGTTTTCAATCTTTCACCTTTCAGCCTGGGTAGTTGCGCACGGACAAACGAGTTTGTCCATGCCACCCGCCTTTGAGCTTCAATCTTTCAGCTTTGAGCTTTCAATAGCCTGCTTGCTTGAATAATAACAACCACTTAACCACTCGACTATATCTACCAACTATCGCTTCCTGCCTATTTTTCCCTTTTTCATAAACCCTTCATATTGTCTCGTCAGCAAATGTGACTCTATCTGACCAACCGTATCAAGAGCAACACCAACTATAATAAGAAGCGCTGTCCCGCCGAAGTAAAAAGGCACATTAAACCGACTGATAAGAACACTTGGCAGCACACAGACTGCCGAGACATAGATAGCGCCACTGAAGGTCAGCCTCGTCAAGATACCGTCTATATACTCCGCTGTTCTTTTACCAGGTCTTATGCCAGGCACATAGCCTCCATACTTTTTCATATTATCAGCCACATCTATGGGATTAAAAGTAACCGCGGTATAAAAATAGCAGAAAAATATTATAAACGCCACATAGAGCGATTCATACAGGAGCCTTCCCGGCATCAGGAGATCCGCCACAATCTTCATCCAGGGATGTTGAATAAAATTGGCAATCGTAGCTGGAAACATTATGATAGACGAAGCAAAAATAGGGGGTATGACACCAGCAGTATTAACCTTCAACGGCAAATGAGTCATCTGTCCACCATACATCTTTCTCCCAACAACTCTCTTTGCGTATTGAACCGGTATTTTCCTCTGTCCACTTTCCACAAAGACAACAACGGCGACAACAGCAATCATTAACACGGAGAGGATCACTACAAAAAATATTCCCATCTCACCTGACAACAACAGGCGAAAGGTATTTGCAACCGCGGCAGGACCTCGACATACTATGCCGGCAAAGATTATCAGAGATATTCCATTACCAATACCCCTGTCGGTAATCTGCTCTCCCAACCACATGATGAACGAAGTACCGGCGGTAAGAGTGATAACAGTGATCAGCCGAAAACTCCATCCATGGTCAATCACTACCGACACACCCGTGGGCCCCGCCATATTTTCCAGTCCCACGGCAATACCGAACCCCTGGATTATACTTAAAAGAACAGTCCCGTACCTTGTGTATTGGGTTATCTTTCTCCTGCCGGCTTCCCCTTCCTTGGAAAGTTTTTCGAGATGAGGAACGGCAACCGTGAGCAGCTGCAAGATGATCGAGGCGCTGATATAAGGCATAATCCCCAGGGCAAAGACCGACAATCTGCTCAATGCGCCGCCGGCAAACATATCAAAAAGCCCCAGAAGTGATCCTCTTGACTGTTCAAAGATAGCCGCTAAGGCCTCCGTATCTATCCCCGGCGTTGGAACATGAACACCTATCCTGTAAACAGCCAACAGAAGAACAGTGAAAAGTATTCTCTTCTGAAGCTCTGGAATTTTCTGGATATTTTTGAACCCGCCTAACAACTCAGTTAACCTCTACCGAACCACCGGCAGCCTCAATTTTCTCTCTTGCCCCATGACTTATTCTGTCTACCTTCAAAAACAAAGGATAATCTATGGACCCATTGCCCAATATCTTGATTCCGTCTCCTCTTTTTTTAACAATCCCGGTGTTTATTAGAGTATTTGAATCAACAACCGAACCTTCAGAAAACTTCTTTAACTGCTCTATGTTCACGATAACGATATCTTTACGGAAAATATTACAAAATCCTCTCTTGGGTAATCTCCTTGTAAGGGGCATCTGACCACCCTCAAATCCCAATCTTACTCCTCCTCCTGAACGAGAATTCTGGCCATTCGACCCTCTGCATGATGTTTTCCCATGACCTGATCCATTTCCGCGCCCCACTCTTTTTCTCTTTTTTCGAGAACCGTCAGGTGGCTTTAGCTCACTCAAGTTCATATCTAATTCACTCCTATCTCTTCGGCGGTCACCAGGTGAGCAACTTTTCTTACCATCCCCCGGATCTCGGGAGTATCGCCAAGCAAGACGGTTTTATTCAACCTTGCGAGCCCCATTCCGCGAAGTACCTTTCTGTGCTTTTCCGGTCTTCCTATGAAACTTTTTATCAATGTTATCTTAAGCTTTTTTTCCACAATTTACTCCCGCTCTTAAACTCATCAGCTTTGCATTGTACTTTGGCGGCTAAAGGAAACGTCAAATTTCAGAAACGGTCTTTCCTCTCAGGGCCGCAATTTTTTCGGGAACCCTCATCCTGCAGAGAGCATCAAGAGTTGCCTTGACCAGATTATGCGGGTTGTGTGAACCAATACATTTCGTCAATACATCATGAACCCCGGCAACTTCCAAAACCGCTCTTACAGCGCCTCCCGCTATGAGACCCGTTCCCTCCGATGCCGGCTTGAGGAGGACTTTCCCTGCTCCAGAGTGTCCTATGGCTTCATGGGGGATTGTTCTGTTTACTATGGCAACCTCAGTCAAATTCTTCTTGGCCATTTCCATACCTTTTCTTATCGCCTCCGGGACTTCATGGGCTTTCCCCAGCCCGGCGCCGACAAAACCATTGCCGTCACCTACAACCACAACAGCGCTAAATCTGAACCTTCTGCCACCTTTGACAACCTTAGCAGTCCTCCCGATAGCAATTACCCTGTCAAGAAGTTCAATTTCATCCATACCTTTTTACACTCTACCCCTCAGAAATTTAAAATTTCAACCCTGCCCCTCTGGCAGCCTCAGCAAGAACCTTCACACGCCCATGATAAAGAAACATTCCCCTGTCAAAGACAACTTCTCTTATATCTTTGGACAATAGTCTCTCTGCCACCAATTTGCCCACCTCCGCGGCAGCCTCTTTTTTCTTCAACGCCGAGAGTTTTCCCTTCAACTGTTTACTAACAGTCGAAGCCTCAGCAAGAGTTTCCCCCAAATCATCTGCAATTGCCTGCGCATATATATGCATTGAACTTCTAAACACAGAAAGACGAGGCCTCTCCTGAGTGCCGAAGATCTTACCCCTCACCCTCTTCTCACGTTTACTTCTTCTCTTCTCTATCTTTTTAGATGCCAATATCTTACACCCCTGCTGATTTTCCAACCTTCCTTCTTATATGCTCACCCGAATACCTGATACCTTTTCCCTTATATGGTTCAGGTTTTTTGAAACTCCTTATCTCGGCGGCCACTCTCCCGACAATCTCCTTATCTATACCTGAAATCGCTATTATCGCCTTCTTGTCAACATTAACAGAAATACCACCAGGAATTTCATACTCTACAGGATGCGAGTACCCGAGCAACAATCTCAAGATATTACCATTCAACTCTGCGCGATAGCCGACACCTGATATCTCCAGAGTTTTCTCAAATCCTGCGGTAACCCCTGTTACCATATTTGCAATCAATGTCCTTGTCATCCCATGGAGAGACGCCGTTTTTTTATCATCAGAAAGCCTCTTCACCATAATGATACCATTATCGGAAACTACCTCAACCCCCCGGGGAATTTCCATAGACAAAGTCCCCTTAGGACCTTCTACCTCAATCATAGGATCATCCTGCCTGATCTTCACCCCATCAGGAATTTCTATGGGCTTTTTGCCAATCCTCGACATTTATAATTCTCCTAATTTCCTCGGTAACTGCTCATAACTACTCACGTAATCACGTGATTTTCCCGTATTTAAACCTATCTGTGTGAATCTGCGGCTGAGTAGTTACTTTCCTGATAGCTAAAAATAACCTTCGTGTCTTTGCGCCTTAGTGGCTCCCTGAAAGGATAATTCACCACACATTGCAGAGAATCTCACCACCAACATTCGACTCCCTTGCCTTCTTATCGGTCATAACACCACTTGATGTTGAAAGTATCGCAATACCATAACCATTCAAAACCTTTGGTATCTTTTCACTCTTTTCATAAACCCTTTTCCCCGGTTTACTCACTCTCTTTATCTCTGTTATAACCCTTTCATTAGAGTCAGAATACTTCAAATATATCCTTAATATCTCTCTTCTTCTATCATCCCTTTTAATATTATATCCACTTATGTAACCGGATTCATTCAAAACTTTGGCAATATTTAAATTCATATTCGACAATAATACGTCTACCCTCTTGAATCTCACCATGTTGGCATTCCTGATTCTCGTCAGCATATCAGCTATTGGATCCGTCATCCCCATACTGCTACTCCTTCACATTACACAATTTCCGTAAAAGTTGAGAACTCACTCGCAACCACTCAGAGCTTTCGGTGGATTCGCTTCGCTTAATCCACCCTACAAGCTCAACCCTGAACCTTGAATCCTGAACGGTTACAACCACTTTTACTCGTATTTGATCACTACCAACTTGATTTTATCACGCCGGGAATTTCACCTGCAAGAGCAAGTTTTCTCAAGCATATCCTGCACATATCAAACTTCTTATAATATGCCCTCGCCCTCCCGCATATAGGGCATCGGTTATATTGCCTGACAGAAAATTTATTTTTCCTCTTTGCCTTTGCAATTAAGGACTTTTTAGCCACACTTCACCTCCAACCTTAGGGTCTGTCAGGAAATAACTCATACACTTATGCATCTCATCTTCAGGCCATCTTTAGCCGATCCTCAATCGCAAAAACCTCGAAATAGCACAACTATTCCTCTACTTTTGTGGGGTAGTATCGACTAAATCTAACCTAAATCTGAGCGCCTAATCGCACAACTTATTTCCTGACAGACCCTTAGTTTCTAAAAGGCATTCCCATAAATCTCAAGAGTTCCCTTCCCTCATTATCTGTTCTGGCCGAAGTGACAATTACTATATTCATTCCTCTGACACTGTCAATCTTGTCGTAATCTATCTCAGGAAAAATAGCCTGCTCCTTAATACCCATGGAAAAATTTCCACTTCCATCAAAAGATTTTGGCAAAATACCCCTGAAATCCCTGATCCTCGGAAGGGCAACATTAACAAGCCTGTCGAAAAACTCGTACATCCCGTTCCGCCTCAGAGTAACCATACAACCTATTGACATACCCTTACGAAGTTTAAATGTAGCAATAGACTTCCGCGCCTTTGTGACAATTGGTTTCTGCCCCACAATCATGGAAAGCTCAGAAACAGCATTATCAATTATCTTTATGTCCTGGATCGCCCCACCCAGACCCATATTCACAACGATCTTTTCGAGCTTCGGAACTTCCATCCTGCTTTTATATTTAAATCTCTCTATTAAGGCGGGAACTACTTCTTTCTTATAATGCTCTTTTAATCTTGCCATCCCTCTTCCCTCAGTCTAAGGGTCTGTCATGAAATAAGTATCACATTTATACATCTCATCTTCAGGCCATCTTTAGCCGATTCTCAATCGCAAAATCCTCAAAAGAGCTCTGCTATTCCTGCGGTTTTGCTCACTCGCATCGACTAAACCTGACCCAAATCTGAGCGCCTAACTGCAACACTTATTTCATGACAGGCCCTAATCGTCCAATATTTCATCACACCTTTTGCAGACACGCACCTTTTTGCCATCATCCAATATGCGGTATCCCACCCTGATGCCGGCGTTACATTTGTTACACATCAGCATTACATTAGATATATGCACAGAACCTTCTTTTTCTATAATACCACCCTTCCCCTGCGCATCCGGTTTCTGGTGTTTTTTTATAAAATTCAACTTCTCCACGACCACGCGGTTCCTCTTTTTAATAATATTAAGAACCTTACCGGTTTTACCTTTTTCCTTGCCGGCAACAACTGCAACCATATCATCCTTTTTCAGCCGCGATCCTCGCATATCCAATCCCTCAGCATTCACGCTCACATGTTACAATCAATATCGCAAATAGTTATTATTATAAGACTTCAGGCGCCAGAGACACTATCTTCATAAATTTTTTGGCCCTCAGCTCCCGGGCTACCGGTCCAAATATCCTTGTCCCTACAGGTTCCATTTGATTATTTATCAGTACCGCTGAATTATCGTCAAATTTAAGGTATGTCCCATCGGGCCTTCTCACCTCTTTCGCTGTTCTCACCACAACAGCCCTCATTACTTCACCCTTTTTTACCTTTGAATTTGGAAT
>JAUWNZ010000146.1 GCA_030612385.1 Pseudomonadota bacterium
AGACTCGTAGAAGAAGACAGGGTATATCCCTGTTACTGTACCGAAGACGAACTCGAAAAGGAGAGAAATACCCTTCTTTCAAAAGGAATGACGCCGCGCTATCAGGGAAGATGCAGGAATCTTACCGATAAAGAAAAGAGAAGACTGGAAAGCGAAGGAAGAAGGCCGGCTTTTCGTTTCAGGGTCCCCGGGGGTATTATTGAATTTAAAGATTTGATCCGCGGGGCTATGAGATTCGATTGTGATTCATTAGGGGATTTTATAATAGCGCGTTCCAACGGCATCCCCGCCTATAACTTTGCCGTTGTCATTGATGATCACCTCATGGGAATAACCCATGTAATCAGAGGAGAAGACCACCTTTCCAACACCCCTCTTCAGACGCTTCTCTATCAGGCCTTTGGCTTTGAACCTCCTCTCTTTGCGCATCATTCGCTTATTCTGGGAGCCGACCGTTCAAAGTTGAGTAAGCGACATGGCGCCATATCTGTCAAGACCTTTAGAGAAAAAGGTATATTGCCCGAAGCCCTTTTGAATTATCTTTCACTCCTTGGCGGCTCCTTTGCTTCAGGAAAGGAGATATGCCGGGTTGATGAGATTGTCAAAGAGTTTTCCCTGAGAAGGGCGGGGAAAAGCGGCGCAATTTTTGGTGAGAGCAAGCTGAGATGGTTAAATAAAATATACATCCGGGATTACAACACCCCAAAACTGACAGAGCTGTTGATCCCTTTTATTAAGGATGCCGGATATGATTGCGATTCGCTGGATCGAGAATGGCTTCATTCCGTGGTGGAGGCTGTAAAGGGGAATCTCGGCACACTTTCTGAGGTCGGAGACTATATTGATCTGTTTTTCGATGAAAGGTATGCAATCTCGGATGATGCGGCATCGGTTCTCGAAGGGGAAGATGCCGGGGTGGTTGTGAGATCGCTTCAGGAGGCGCTGATGGATGAGTTTGCGGAAGCCGGTTTATATAATAATGTCATGAGTGTCGTGAGCGGCAAGACAGGTTTTAAGGGAAAGAAGTTGTTTCTGCCCGTGAGGGCCGCAATAACCGGAAAAACCTGGGGGCCGGAACTCGACAAGCTGTTTGCCATATTAGGGAAAGAATCGCTTTTAAAAAGAGTCAGACGGGCAATGGCGGTCAGATAATTATTTAGCCACCGATCTACGCAGATTATCACCGGTATTTTTTCTTTTATTGTAATTACTCACGTAGCCACGTGATTTCTTTGTATTTAAACCTGTCTGTGTTCATTTGTGTGAATCAGTGGCTAAGTAGTTAAACTTTAGGCACTTTCAAAGGAGGTAAAATGAAATTCATAGATCAGATAGATATACGAGGCAAAAAAGTGTTGCTCCGATTCGATTTTAATGTCCCTATGGACAGTGACTTACACATTGTTAATGACGCCAGGATAAGGGAGGGACTTCCCTCTATAAACTATGCTCTTGACGAAGACGCAAAGGTAATCTGTATGTCTCATCTTGGGAGACCGGGAGGTGAAATCGTAAAAAGCCTGAGTCTCGCTCCGGTAGCCAAGAGGCTCTCGCGCCTGCTTGGCAAACGTGTACGTATGGCGGGTGACTGTATCGGCGATAATGTTAAGGGTATGATCAACGATATGGAGCCTGGAGATATTTTGCTTCTGGAAAACTTAAGGTTTCATCCGGGTGAGACCTCAAACTCAGATGTTCTCGCCAGGGAATTGGCGGGTTATGCGGATGTATATATAGATGACGCCTTTGGGAATGCTCACAGGGAACACGCATCGAATGTAGGGATCACCAGGTTTGTAAAACAGTGTGGAGCGGGTTTTCTGATGAAGAAGGAATTGAATTATTTTAGCAAGGCATTGGAAAATCCGGCCAGACCGCTTGTGGCGATAATCGGTGGTTCAAAGGTGTCCGGCAAGCTTGAAGCGCTTCTTAATCTTATCAAAAAAGTCGACAAGATGATTATTGGAGGCGGAATGGCCTTCACATTCCTTAAGGCGATGGGATATGATGTCGGGAAATCCATTGTAGAAGAAAATCTGTTGGATAAGGCGCTGGAGATTATGAAAACTGCGAGAGAACTGGGTATAAAATTGTATTTCCCCGTCGATTGTGTCGTCGCTGAGAAGATGAGCGCCGATGCCGAGACAAAGATCGTGCCTGTGCAGGAAATCAACTCTCATTGGGTTGGCCTCGATATAGGCCCTGCCACCATTACACTCTTCACAGAGGCGCTGTCCAATGCCAAGACCATTGTATGGAACGGTCCGATGGGGGTCTTCGAGATGGATGCCTTTGGCAGAGGGACATCGGCGCTTGCTCACAGCGTGGCCAGTTCCTATGCCCTTACCATTGTAGGTGGCGGCGACACCGATGTTGCGGTTCACAAGGCCGGTGAAACCGATAATATTTCATATATATCCACCGGCGGCGGAGCATTTCTAACGCTTCTCGAGGGGAAAGAGCTTCCGGCAGTTGCCGCTCTCAAGGGACATAGCTCGTAGCTCGTAGGTATCAACTCAACTCAATTCAATTCTATACTCTACACGGCATAGCTTACATTTTTTGAGCCGGTCAAAATTGCACGGTATATGTAGGGGAAGGCACTTAGCCTTCCATTAAAAGAGAATGGAGACCTAAAGGTCTCCGCTACAAGGGATTCATGTTTCTGGTGAGAGATGAGAAATCTCAAGATCATCATTGAATATGACGGCGCCGCTTATCATGGGTGGCAGCGGCAGCCGGATGATATAACAGTCCAGCAGACACTTGAAGAAAAGATCGGTATTATAACCCGGGAAAGAATACGATTGACAGGTTCGGGAAGAACGGATGCGGGAGTTCATGCTGTTGCTCAGGTGGCGAATTTCAAGACAGGATCAAAGATTGGCGAGGTAAACCTTTTAAGGGGAACAAACAGCCTCCTTCCGGGGGATATTGTAATTAAAGAACTAATGGAGGTGGACGAGGGGTTTCATGCACGGTATAATGCAAAAACCAAAGTATATCTTTATCAGATATTTAATAATAAATATCCTTCCGCTCTGTACAGGAATTATTCCTGGTTCATAAAATATCCCCTCGACATAGATCTGATCAGGACAGCAGCCCTTCAACTTATCGGAACTCACGATTTTTCATCCTTCTGCGCCGCAGATAGTGACACCGTTAATCATGTAAGAAAAGTTATAGATGTGAGTGTTTATAAGGAAGAAAGCGGCATGATAAAATTTTTCATAGAGGCCGATGGTTTTTTAAGGTATATGGTGAGGAACATTGCGGGCACGCTGGTTGATGTTGGCATAGGAAAGCTGTCGCCATCCGGATTTCTTGATGTTATGGAGGCGCGGGACAGGGGACAGGCCGGTATCACTGCGCCGCCACAGGGACTTTTTTTGAAGGAGGTCAGATATTGAAGCACTCGTAAAAAGTCGAATTATGCACAATTTTGTCATTCCCGTGAAAACGGGAATCCAGTCTTTTTAAGTGGTTAGCTCTCTATGGATTCCTGCCTACGCGGGAATGACAGGCTTTTTACGAGACTATCAGATATTGATTGGCTAAAAACTTCTGGTTTTTCTGGAGGAAAGGATTTTTTAAACTGAAGTTCCTGAGCCAATTGCTACTTAACTTATTGTTATGATAAACAAAAAAAGCTTGAGGGTTTCATTTTGTAGTCATGTGAATCGCTCAAATTCAACCGATACCAGGATATCAACTCAATTTCCACGGAGCGGTTCTGTTCAACACCTGTCTGGTGGTAGATGATCAGCACTGCTTCCGGAAAATTGCTTTTGACAAATCGACGTAAAATGTTATAGAAACTTGTCATTGTCAGCTAAAAACAAAAGGGCCGGGACTCATAGCTGTCGCAAATCGACACGGTCTGGTGTTGCGTGCCTATGGTACATTCTCTTCGAAATTCCGGCTTTGCCGGGACATATCTAATCGCCGGCAGAGATGGTTTGATGGTGGTCGATGTGGGGAGTATCGGGAGCGCGGAAGATGTTGAGGAGTATATTAGACGCACTCCCGGTATGGACATGAAGGATGTATTGTACATTGCTTCAACCCATTTTCACATAGATCATATCGGAGGGATCGGCCATCTCCTCAATAAGTGCCCGCCGACTACGAAGGTACTCTTCAATTACATGGTGGAAGACTATCTGGACGGCAAAAGG
>JAUWNZ010000135.1 GCA_030612385.1 Pseudomonadota bacterium
TTTCCAAAAGGACTGGCTGTAGAGGCGAGTAACAGGAATATAAAGGCCCTGGAGCATGAAAAGAGACTTATCCTGCAGCGGCGTGAGAAAGAAAAAAAGAGGGCGGAATCTCTGCTTGAAAAATTTTCAGATGTAACCTGCACTATCTCGAGGCGCATTGGAGAACATAATAAGTTGTTTGGTTCCGTGACTGCCAAAGATATAGAAAAGTCACTCCATGAACAGGGAATAGAGGTTGACAGGAAAAAGATAATCCTGGAAGAGCCTATCAAGAGTCTGGGAGAGTTTCCCGTAAAAATAAAATTGCATCCTGGAGTTACCGCTGAGGTCAAGGTTCTGGTTACCGGTGAAGAGGAGGAAGTATAGGCTGAGGGCTGAAGGCTGTTAGGACTGTAGGAATATTAATTATAAACACTTTTTACCTTCAGCCTAAATGCCTTCAGCCTATACAACCTGAGTAGTTACCATGAAAGATATTGACCCCTCTTTACATAAAATTCCTCCTCAGAATATTGAAGCGGAACGCTCGGTCCTCGGGGCCATCCTGCTGGAAAACGAGGCTCTCAACAGTGTTCTTGAGATACTGAAACCAGGTGATTTCTACAGCGAATCACATCGAAAAATTTCCTCCGCCATACTCGAACTCTCCGAAAAAAACGAACCATGTGATTTGATTACTCTCAGCGCTATCCTGAAGGACAAGAATCAACTTGACAGCATTGGGGGGGTATCATACCTGGCTTCTCTTGTTGATAATGTCCCATCTGCCGCAAATGTAGCTCACTACGCAAATATAGTTAAAGAAAAAACAATTCTGCGTGGACTGATTGGAACAGCAACGGAAATAATAAGCAGGAGTTATGATACTACCGGAACGGATATAGAAAATATCCTGGACGAAGCCGAACACGCCATATTTGAGATATCTGAAGACAAAATAAGGCCTGCTTTCTCTCCTATCAGAGAGATAATAAAGGATAGTTTCAGGACCATAGAACAACTCTATGAGAAAAAAGAGCTTGTGACCGGCGTAGCCACCGGTTTTATTAAGATAGATGAACTCACTTCCGGATTTCAAAAATCTGATTTGATCATAATTGCGGGTCGCCCGAGCATGGGAAAGACAGCCCTTGCCCTCAATATTGCCCAACATGCCGCGATAGAAGAAAGGATCCCCGCTGCCCTGTTTTCACTGGAGATGGCCAAGGAACAGCTTGCCATGCGCATGCTTTCCT
This sequence comes from Pseudomonadota bacterium, assembly GCA_030612385.1. Lineage (GTDB taxonomy): Bacteria > Desulfobacterota > Syntrophia > Syntrophales > JADFWA01 > JAUWNZ01. The sequence continues at coordinate 1,236 of JAUWNZ010000135.1, forward strand.
CGGAAGCTAAGGTGGATTCTCAACGTCTCAGAAAAGGGTTTCTGGGGGAAACTGACTGGCCTAAGTTAACGACTGCCGCCGGAAGACTTTCCGAGGCCCCGATATTTATAGATGATACCCCGTCCATTACCGCTCTCGAGGTAAAGGCAAAAGCAAGAAGGTTGAAGGCTGAGAACGGACTTGGCTTAATTATACTTGATTATCTTCAGTTGATGAAGGGCTCAAGATTCAGCGATTCGAGGGAACAGGAAATATCGGAGATCAGCCGCTCTCTTAAGGCCCTTGCAAAAGAACTGAGTGTCCCTGTAGTTGCCCTCTCACAGCTTAATAGAAAAGTTGAGGATAGAACCAATAAGCGGCCTCAGATGGCGGACCTCAGGGAGTCAGGAGCCATTGAACAGGATGCGGATGTAATTGTTTTTATTTACAGGGACGAAGTATATAACCACTCAGAAGACAACCCTGAAAGAGGAATAGCTGAAATAATTATAGGAAAACAGAGAAATGGTCCCACCGGCACAGCGAAACTGGCCTTCCTGGAAAAATATACCACTTTTGAAAACCTCGCTTCGTCCGATGAAGGATTTTAAGCCGGCAATAACGGCGCTTTACTTCCCGAGTAGGCAATAGAGGCCCGCAGTTTTTTCAGGACCACTTTTTCAATCTGCCGGGCTCGTTCTCTTGTTATATCGAAGTTATCCCCTATTTTCTGCAAGGTCTCAGGTGTGTCAGCCATTATTCGATTTCTTGCTATATATTTTTCTCTATCATTGAGTTTGGACAATTCCTGCTCTATGTTCTTCCTTACCAGGGCAGTTTCTTCCTTTTTGATTAAAGCCTTTTCCTGATCTTCTCCATCGTATACAAGATAATCGATATAGGTCGATTCACCTTCATCACTTATGGACACATCCAGAGAGAGGTCACGATTGTTCAAACGACCATCCATCTCCTCAATCTCAGATTCCTTTACATTTAATAACGCTGCAACTTCCTTGAACTCGGGTTTTTTCTGGGATAGTTTCTGGAGTTTTCTTTTCGTCTGATTAAGCTTGAAAAACAGCTTTCTCTGCGCCTGTGTGGTGCCTATTTTTACAAGGCTCCATGATTTGATAACAAAATTTTGAATATATGCCCTGATCCACCAGACGGCGTATGATATCAGTCTGTAGCCCCTGTACGGATCAAATTTCTTCACCGCATGCATAAGACCAATGTTGCCCTCCTGAATCAGATCAAGGAGCTTAACCCCGTAATTTCTGTATTCATGAGCAATCTTGACAACGAATCTCAGATTCGAAACAACAAGCTTCTCGGCCGCTTTTAGGTCATTTTTCTTACTATACCTGACAGCTAATTTAAATTCCTCTTCCACAGTCAGGATGGGAAAACGGTTTATCTGTGATACATATATATCTAAGGTATTTGAAACTTTAGGAAGATTCATCAAAGCCACCTCTATGCCACTTTTCTATATATTATAATTATTTTTTTCTTTATAGTCAAGTTGTTATTCCGTTTTCACTGCTTTTAAAAATTATAGCCGTTCACGGCTTGAAATTGGAAAGTAGAAATTTGGGAGAGATGAAACGAGTTTACGAAAGGAATTAGTGAGTAGTCGAGTAGTTAACCACTCGACCATTTTCCCACTCTCGACCAAATATTGACAGTACAAAAGCATGAAGGCCAAATTTCCAATTTCTAATTTCAACGTTCCTTGCTTTTCGTCTTGCCTGTACATATTTTTTTATGTTATATATGATTTAGTTGTGTCGTATTGGAAAAAACAGCAGGGCTAATCTTTATCTTTTTCAACAAAGGGAGGTTGTAACCATGGCAGTTTTAGCGGGTGGCGTCGGGGCAATAATCTTAGGACTTATCGGTCTGATTTTCTGGTGGGGAGATTTTCTCCGTTTACTCGCGGGTGGAATCCCGATAGCGCTTTTACTGGGAGGAGGTCTTGCAGTCTACATCGGTATAGATGAATTAAAAGACAAGTTACAAGAGAAAAGAGAAAAAGAATCGGAACAAAAGGTAACAGAAATAGAAAAAGCTAAAGAAGAATTGGAAAAAATAAAGTCCCAGGCGGAAGAATACAGGGAAGAACTTGAAAAACTGAAAGAGAGACCCAAAGAATAAGGGTATCAGGTATCTGCTCAACAAATAGAGGTAGTGGAACGAAAAAGGATTTTACCGCAGAGCCGCAAAGGACGCAGAGTAAAATGTTTCTTTATTTGCCGTTGAGAGAACGGCAAGGGAGAATCAGTTTGTTTCCGGTGGAATACGTCTTAATTAGGGTCAGCGAAAAATAAAAAAATCCTTTGCGTTCTCCGCGTCTTTGCGGTGAAAATATGATTGCAAAGATTCTCCCTATCCATGTCATTCTCGTCATAGTTATCTTTTTTCTTTGTGGATGCTGTTTATTCCCCTCCGGAAAGGAGCAGAAAAAAGAGGTCAGGAGGATGCTTGTGACCGCATATGACGCCGGCAAAGAGTCTTGCGGCTGGAAGAGGAAATACGGTTGCTGCCTTGCCCCCCCCGTTTATGCTTATGGACCAAATAAGGGGAAACGAAAAAAAGTTGGGATTACCTCCGATGGAACCAAAGCGAAAAAGGGAACCATCGCGGCAGATATCAGTATATACCCCTACGGCACCAGGATGTACGTTCCGGGTTATGGCTGGGGAGAAGTTCATGATACCGGAAGAGCCATCAAAGGGGATCACATCGACGTATTTTTCAAAGATCGTGATGATGCCATAGACTGGGGCAGAAAGTATATAGATGTTACCATTATAAGATGACAGGCACAGCCTCTATAACAGATAACCTACCCCCGCCTATCTCCCTTTTTTCCACCTTTAAAGATACTGAAAATAAGGATAACGGCTCCAACTGAGATAGCGGAATCTGCCACATTGAAGGCGGGCCAATGATAAGGACCAACATAAAAATCAAGAAAATCAATTACCTCCCCCAGACGCACCCTGTCGATCAGATTGCCGACCGCGCCTCCCAGTATAAGAGAAAGGGAAAAGTTGAAAAATATCTCTTCAGCCTTGATTTTCCAGACGTAGAATATAATCAGAAATATGGCAGCCACAGTTACCGCAATAAGAAAGACACATCTGAACACCGGCGCGGCGCCGGCAAGAAATCCGAAGGCGGCGCCGGTATTCCTGACATGA
>JAUWNZ010000058.1 GCA_030612385.1 Pseudomonadota bacterium
CCCATGCCGGAAAATCATTGAAGGGTGAACTGACAGGTTTAAAAAGTTTCAGGACAGGTCGATTAAGGATTGTCTATAAAATATCTTCAAAACAGATTATAGATATTGTCTCTGTAGGCCCGCGACGCATAATATATGAAATTACTTACAGACTTTTGAAAAAAGAAACGGACAGAGAAAAATAATTGAAGCTCCCCGCAAAATAGTGGGACATCCTTACTGATTTCGGAAATTCGATGTTTAAATGACGCGAGCGAATATTCCAGGCGGCAGAGGAGTGTCAGCATATTGAAGGTACAGTAATGGCGAAAGAGAGAATTACAAGAAGGCAAAAGGACGTATCCCGATTATTGCGAGAGAAGAAGCTTCAGGGAGATAAGATAAAAAAGGGTAAGAGGCAAAAACGCCATATTTAAAGTTGAAATTTAAATCCTGCCATATGGGCCATCTCCTGGAAGACATGTCCGGATATGCTTTACTGACGCTTATGGCCTGTCGGCCGCAACGAGGCATGAACATGGCAAAGCGCCGACGCAAAACGATTAAAAATACAAATCTCACTCCCTTTCCGGAGGTAATAAATGTTTAAGTTTATTCATGCCGCCGACATTCATCTGGACAGCCCTCTTCGTGGGCTCAGACGCTATGATGGAGCCCCCGTTGAAGAAATACGAGGCGCTTCGCGAAAGGCATTACAGAACCTCGTTCAATTAGCTCTAAATGAAGAAGTGAAATTCATTATCTTTTCAGGTGACGTCTTTGATGGCGATTGGCGTGATTACAATACAGGATTATTTTTTGTGCGGCAGATGGTTAGATTACGCCAGGCGGGCATTCGCGTTTTTATAGCGGCAGGCAACCATGATGCCCAGAGTCAAATATCGCGCTCGCTGAAGCTTCCGGATAATGTTTATCGGTTTTCCACGCGGGCATTTCAAACGGAGAAGATAGGAGAAATAAATGTGGCTGTTCATGGCAGAGGGTTCCCGAGCCGGGCGGTATCTGAGGACTGGGTGCCGGGCTATCCCCCGCCTGTACGTGGAATGTTCAATATAGGAGTTTTACATACATCGGCTGGAGGGTATGCAAGTCACGAAACATACGCACCGTGTTCTTTAAGCTCGCTCATAAATAAAGGTTATGATTACTGGGCGCTCGGACATATTCATAAGAGAGAGACACTGAACGAATCACCCTGGGTGGTTTTTCCGGGAAACATCCAGGGACGCCATATCAGAGAAGAAGGCCCCAAAGGCGCAATGCTCATTTTTGTTGAGAATGATGAAGTTGGAGAAGTTACATTTCAGGCCCTCGATGTAGTCAGGTGGAAGAATCTTGTTATCAGTTCAGAGGTGGAAGATGATGACAATGATATTTACGAAAAGGTGCGGGAGGGCTTAGGCGAGGCAATTACCGGCGCCGATGGGAGGATACTCGCCATACGGATAACTGTTGCGGGTGCATGTGCTGCTCACAGCGCTTTCATGAAAGATCCGGAAAAATGGCGGAATCAATTTCGCTCTGCGGCTCTGGATATCGGGCAGGGAGATATGTGGCTGGAGAAAATTCTATTCAGAACTGCATCGCCTGCTCGTCCCGCGGAAGAAGAAATAGACGCTCTCAGAATGATGATTGGTTATGTGAGGGAAAAAGAGCAGCAGGAAGAAGCGCTCATAAAGTTGGGGGCGGAAAAACTCAAAAGTTTAAGGGAAAAATTACCTCCGGAATTATTTATTGCTGAGGGCGGGTTTTCTATTGAGGATCCGGATTGGCTGCGTCAATCGCTCCGTGAAGGAATGGACAATTTAATAAGCAAGATAACTAGTGCCTGAACGAAAACCCCTCTTTTTGTCATTTCGACCGAAGGGAGAAATCTTTAAAGTCACGTATTTTCAGTAGCATAAGATTTCTCGCTCCGCTCGAAATGACAGCTTAGGATAGTTTTCGTTCAGGCACTAACTAAAAAAGGAGGGTTTGAATGAGATTTGTTTCGCTTGATCTCATTGCTTTCGGACCATTTACCGATGTCAGGCTCGACCTCTCCGGCGGGAAAGAGGGTGTTCACCTGATTTATGGACCCAACGAAGCCGGCAAGAGCGTCGCCCTTCGAGCTATAAACTCTTTTCTGTTCGGAATTCAGGCCCGTACAACGGACAATTTCCGTCATGAAAATACCGCGTTGAGAATTGGAGCATCTCTCCGCCATTCCGATGGAACGGAAAGTACTTTCATTCGTCGAAAAGGAAACAAAAACACGCTATTGGATTTACAGGGCAATACCGTTGATGAAGGTGAAATATCCCGGTATGTCGCCGGAATGTCTCGTGAAGCCTTTGAATTTATGTATGGTCTCGATGCTGAAAAACTTGTAGAGGGCGGGCGGGATATTATCAGGGGACGTGGAGAAGTCGGGACTACGCTCTTTTCAGCGGCGGCAGGCATATCCAACCTGCAGGATATACTGAAATCCACAGAAATCCGTCAGGAGGAACTCTTCAAACCAAGGGGAACAACGCCAAAGGTGAACCGCCTTATCAGAGAATTAGACGACTTGAAAAAGAGACGAAAAGAATTATCGCTTCCCGTCAGAGAATGGGAAGAGGTTGAGCATAAGATTGCTGAATTGGAAGAGCAAGGCGAGAAGTTAAAAGAAAATACAGGCGAGAAAAACGCCGCATGGCAGCATAAACAGCGGCAGTTTGATGTAATTGAGGATGCGGGTGAATTTCATGAAATAAATCGGGAGTTGGCATCGATGGGTAAAGTTATTTCCCTGCCGGATGATTTTGGTGAAACACGGAAAAGAACTGAAGAAAAACTCTTCGAGGACAAGAGTGGTTTCGAGAGTGCAATCAAATCCCTTAAAGACCTGAATGGGGAGATTGATCTAATAACCGTTCCCCGCGAATTATTATCGGAACAGGAAAAAATTACGGAATTATTACAAGAGTCCGGAAATTATAAGCAGGGTCAGGGGCAATTGCCTCGATTGCAGGCTGAAGCGCTTCAAATCAAGGGGGCATGCAAGCGCATATTAAGAGAGCTGAACATACAGGATGAGACGGGAAATTTCAGCAAGTATTGTCTAACGATTAAGGATGGCGCGAATATAGAAGAATTGTGTGATGAGCATAATCAGATCAAATCTGATCTGGATCACCATTCAAAGACACTCGCAACTCACAAAAATAATATTGAAAAATTAAGAAAGAAGCTTGAAAAGATACCGGAACCAAAAGATGTCAGCGCTTTGCAGAGAACACTGGATGAAGGAAGAAAAACCGGAATAAATGACAGGGAACTCGCTGATATCAAACGAAAGATCGAAATTTTTGCGGAGGAAGTCAAAGACGGATTAAGGCGTCTCGAACTCAATGAAATAAATTTCGAAGAATTCCTCGGTCTTCCCGTTCCGGGAAAAAAGACTATCAACCGGTTTTCAACCCGGTTTCAGAAAATTGAGCAACGACGTTTGGAACTCGAAAGACAAAATCGTGAAGAAAAAGAAGAATCAGGAAAAATAGAAGATAGTATCCGTGAGATGAAGGCCGAAAGCGCAATCCCCACAGAAGAGAATTTGTTTGAGATAAGAAGACTGAGAGACAGAATCTGGTTGATAATTAAGGAGGCGTGGCTTGATGGGAAAACTGTCAGTGATAATGAATGGCAGGTCTTAGTTTCAGACGCGCATAGTCTCCAGGATGCATACGAAGGATCTGTCAAGAAATCCGACGAAACCGGTGATAGATTGCGTCATGAGTCGGAACGTGTTGCCCTTCTGTCTCAATTAATGATTCGGAAAGACCGTTGTCATACGCGTATCGACGAAATCGACAGGGACGAAAAACTTCTGCAGTCTGATATTGCAGTCCTGAAGGCTGAGTGGAAGGACACATGGAAAACCGTCATTCCCGATCCCCGTTATCCTGATGAAATGCGTGAATGGTCGGATCAATATGATGACACACTGAGACAATGCGGGCAATGGAAGCAAAAGACGATTGAATTCAACAATGCCCAAAAAAGTATTTCTGACTTAAAAACAAGGCTCCTGTCGGTTCTCAAGGAATTAGGGGTGAATAAAGTCTCACAAGAATATGAGCTTGATACCCTCTATTCCGAGGCGGATACGTTAATAAAAAAACAAACCACAAACAAGGCGACGAGAGAACATCTGATTTCTCAGATTAGAGACGCTGAAGGACTATCTGCAGACGAAGATCATGACGTTAATGAATTGAAGGGGAAATATGGTCTATGGACGGAAAACTGGGCGGAGGCGGTTGCCCGCATCAAGCTGGATCCGGGCGTAACTCCAAGGCAGGCAAAGGCTGTGTTGACAAAATTCAGGGAACTATCAGACAGGGTGCGAGATATTGAGGAGCGGGAGAGCCGTATTCACGCCATTGAATCGGACGGCCGGCGATTCAGGGGGAACATAGAGAAATTATGCTCCGATTTGCACCGTCCAACGGAAGGTATCGAGCATGAAAGGATTATTGAGAAATTAAACCGGGAATTAAGCGATGCATTGACGCAACAGGCTCGATTACAGGGACTCGAAGACAAAAAGATGGGTTTGGAGAAAACCCTATCTCAACTCAAAGACAGGATTGACGGGAATACAATCGTCCTGAAAAAACTTTGCGAATTAGCCGGTTGTGAAAAGGCAGAGGATCTGCCGATAAAAGAAGCCCGATCAAGGGATTATCAAATGAAGAAAGCGCGCCTTGGTGAATTGAGTCGAATCATAAGCAGGGCAACGGGAGGGGTTGATGTAGCGCAATTTTTAGGCGAATTAAAAACTGTCGATACCGACAGGCTCCCAACTGAAATAGATGAGTTAAGCCGGCAGATTGAGCAGTTAAAAAAAGAAATCTCAGAGATTGATCGAAAAATAGGCGGGTTGAAAAACGAACAGGAAAAAATGGGTGGGGGCAGGGAAGCGGCGGATGTAGCGGAACATATCGAACAGATTATTGCGGAAATCCGGGAGGCGGCGGAAGAATACGCAAATTTGATTCTTGCCACTTCAGCTATGCGTGAGGCTGCGGAACGATACAGACAGGAAAATCAAAGCGTTGTGTTGCATAAAGCGAGTGATTTATTCAGCCGGGTTACCCTGAAAAGCTTTGAGGGGTTAACAATCGACTATGACGATACCGATCAGCCAATTCTTGTCGGTATTCGTCAGGGCAAAAAACTTCCGGTGGAAGCCATGAGTGATGGCACGTGTGATCAGTTATATCTGGCGCTACGACTGGCAAGCATTGAACAGCATTTTGAAAATAGAGAGCCCATGCCATTTATTTTAGACGATGTCCTTGTGAATTTCGATGACACTCGTGCCGGAGAAACCTTGAAAATGCTTGGTGAATTGTCTCATCTGACGCAGATAATTTTGTTTACTCATCATAAACATATCCGGGAAATTGCGGAAGAAAGTCTCGGCGCCGACATATTATATGTTTCAGAATTGTAATGTTCACCCTTTTCTGTCTCCTCCCGGGCATGAAATTTGTTTCCGGCTCTGATAGTTCCGGCGACGGCTTACCAGGAGTCTTCAGTCTATAATAGCCTTCAGCTCTTCTAAAAAGGCATTGTATGCTTTGTCTCCAAAAAGCACAAAGCGGATTAGTTCTATGTCCGTGTGCTCTTTGAGGTAATCTATGGCCGTTTTGAGGGCGATACCGGCCGCTTCGCCTAAAGGATAGCCGTAGACACCTGTGCTTATGGCAGGGAAAGAGATACTCTTCAATCCCCTTGCGGAAGCGAGCTTGAGACTTTCCAGATGCGCGCTTTTCAGCAGTTTTGCCTCGCCTCTATTCCCGTCTTTGTATATGGGACCTACTGTATGGATCACATATCTTGCCTTGAGGTTGCCGCCGGTGGTGATAACCGCCTGGCCTATTGGACAGCCCCCGATTTTCCTGCATTCCTCCATAATTGACGGGCCGCCTGCCCTGTGTATTGCGCCATCGACGCCGGCGCCTCCCATCAGCCTGGTATTGGCGGCATTTACAATGGCATCCGTCTCCTCATTTGTTATATCGCCCTCCACAAGTGACAATTCGGATCTGTTTATCTTCACCTTTGTTTCCATAGCCTTTCGTTCCTTTTATTCCTAAGAGTGGTGGACAGTTTATGATTAGTTGTATATAAGCATAATGAAAACTTAAGTAAATTGCAAGTAACTACTCAGATTCACAGTTCCAGGATTCACGGTTCAAGGTTAGAGAGCGATGGGATTTGAACATTTTGAAGATAGAGTTAGACAATTCGTTGATTGCCGGAAACGAATCAACAAATCATCTAATCAACGAATTAACTAATAGACGACATTAACTCCTGGCTTACAAGGGTAGTTTCTCTGCGCACTCTGCGCTCTCTGCGGTGAACGCTTACGATCTGAGGTAATTATCTGAATGGCAAACTCACGAATCGACCTTCATATCCATTCTACTGCTTCCGATGGGTCATTTACTCCCCGGCAGTTGATAGAGATGGCAAAAAGGAAGTGTGCGCTGGATGCTGTGGCGCTCACAGACCACGACACAGTGGCAGGTGTGGCTGAGTTTCAGGAGGCCGGCCGAGAGTTTAATATTGAGACCTTTACCGGTGTGGAAGTAAGCGCCGACTTTACAGGGCGTACCATGCATATTCTTGGATATGGTATGGATATCCAGGATTTTTCCCTGCTCCGCAGACTGAAATCGATTCAAGAAGGCCGCTCTATCCGAAATATCCGGATTATCGAAAGGTTGCAATCACTTGGAATTTCTATTACGATTGATGATGTTAAGAGGGAGGCCGGTACAACCTGCAGTCAGATTGGCCGACCTCACATTGCCGGGGTGCTGTTAAAGAAAGGAGTGGTCGTAAATACCAGGGATGCGTTTGACAAATACTTGAGACGCGGGGCGCCGGCATATATGGAACGAAAGCGGTTTTCTCCTGAAGAGTGTATTAATATGATTTTTCAAAGCGGCGGGGTCGCTGTGCTGGCTCATCCCAAGGTATTGCAATTTTCTCATCAGGCAGAATTAGAGAGTACTTTGCGGCGTCTCTGCGCGGCCGGCCTTGGAGGTATAGAGGTTTACTACTCTTCACACCGGCCATCCGAGGTCAAATTTTACGAACAGATCGCAGATAAATTTGGATTGATAAGTACCGGTGGCTCCGATTTTCATGGCGCAAATAAACCGTCCGTTATGATCGGTTCCGGTAATGGAAGTCTGAATGTTCCCGGCAGTTTGCTTCCCCCGCTTCGGGCCGCTATCGCTGCCGCCAAGTCTGATTTATTGTAGCCGCTCACGGCTTGAAACTTGAAATTGGAAAGTAGAAATTTGGGAGACCTGTCTGCGTGCGGGTGGGCACGCACAGGCAGGGATGAAACGAGTTTACGAGTTGAATGTTTACAAACCGGCAGAAGCGTTATC
>JAUWNZ010000069.1 GCA_030612385.1 Pseudomonadota bacterium
TGGCCATTGTTTCATCCATCTTGCCTCCCAGGCCGAGGGCCACCGGATGGGCCGCCCCTATATTGGTGCCGGGAGCCATTGCCGCCACATGGGCCGCCATGGTTATAATGACACCTGCAGATGCCGCCCTCGCCCCCGCCGGAGAGACAAAAACAATAACAGGTATGGGAGAATTCAGAAGCCCTTTCGCTATATCCCTCATGGCAGTATCAAGTCCTCCCGGAGTATCAAGAAGAATTATCAGACCGTCGGAGCCGCTATTTAAAGATTGATCTATGGACCGGAGTATGTATTTGGAAACAGCAGGTGTAATTGCGGAATTTATAGTGATGACATCAAAGACCTGTCTTTTATCCTGTCCAAAAGCCGGAAGCGATCCTGTAATTAGAAACAGCATAAGTGCCAAAGATATGATGAGACCTTTGCTTTTATTTCTTAACATACGCCTCCTGCAAGACCTTCATGATCATCTGGACATCTTCCCATACCTGCCTCTTAGCGCCAGGATTTCTCAGAAGGTACGCCGGATGGTAAGTGGGCATAAATTTTATTCCTTGATAAGAGTGAAATTTTCCTCTTAGAACTGATATGGGAACATTCGTATTGAGCAGTGTATGGGCTGCAAATGTGCCGAGAGCGCAGATGACCTCAGGGTTGATCGCCTGAAGCTGCTTTATCAAAAAAGGCTCGCATGCTCGTATTTCTTCAGGCCTGGGATTCCTGTTTTTAGGGGGACGACATTTCAGAATGTTGCATATATAGACCTCTTCCCTCGTCAATCCCATAGCAGCTATGATCTTTGTGAAAAGCTGTCCCGCTCGACCGACAAAGGGCCTTCCCTGAATATCCTCATCCGCTCCGGGAGCCTCGCCCACAAACACAAGGTCAGCATCCGGATTCCCCTCTCCAAAAACAATGTTGCTCCTTCCCTGATGCAAAGAACACCTTTGACAATTCCCCAGCTCTCGCCTTATATCTTCAAGAGTTACCGGTTTATTCACCGCCTCTACGGAAGAGTCCCCGCCCTTAATGTAAAGATTGGAACATCGCCGTGGAGAATCCATTCCCGCCACAATGTGAGCTTTAAAATCTCTCACGATCATGCGAAGTTCTTCTCTCAAATTTTCTCTTGAATCCATCGCCGGTACTCTCTCCGATTTTAAAATGAATCTTTGCAATCATATTTTCACCGCAAAGACGCGGAGGACGCAGAGGATATCTCTTTTTTTCTGGCCTTAATTAAAATGTATTCCACAGGAAACAAACCGGGTTTTTTTTACCATTCTTTTAACAGCAAGAAAAATTTTTTACTCTGCGTCCTTCGCGGCTCTGCGGTGAGCGGCTACCCTTAATCTTATCCAGGATCCTGTCCGCTACCTCTATCTTATTCATAATGGGCAACTCCTCCAACCCCCCTTCCCTGTCTAAGATTTTTACTATGTTGGTGTCTGTCTGAAACCCGGCGCCCGGCAGCGTTGCATCGTTTGCCACTATAAAATCCATATTTTTCTCAATCATCTTGCGGCGGGCATTTTCGACAAGGTTTTCCGTCTCCACGGCAAATCCAACAAGGATGCGATCTCCTTTATTCCGGCCAATCTCCGATATTATGTCTGGATTTCTTACGAGATGGAAATCAAATGTTTCTCCTCCTTTCTTTATTTTGTCATCGGAGAAGGCGGCAGGACGAAAATCAGCCACAGCCGCCGCCTTTATTATAACAGTTGAATTCCCCACGTTATCTATTACCGCCCCTCTCATCTCTTCAGCGCTTGACACCTGCAGGAATTTTACCCCTGAAGGCCTCATCAGCGATGAAGGACCACTGATTAACGTAACATCGGCGCCTCTTCTTTTTGCCATTATTGCGAGGGCATAACCCATTTTACCCGAAGAATAATTGGTTATGTATCTTACCGGATCGAACGGCTCTCTGGTAGGGCCTGCAGTTATCAATATCCTCTCGCCCGCCAGGTCTTTATTTGTCAGAATCGACTCAACTTCCTCAACGATATCATCAAGCGGTGGAAACCTTCCGGCCCCTTGCGCGCCACAGGCCAATTCGCCATATTCCGCCTGCATAAAAAAATAATTTCTTGAGATCAATCTGCTTATGTTTTCTTTCACAATATCGTTGGCATACATGTTCGTATTCATAGCGGGACATATAAGAACAGGCGACCTTTTTGCCATAACAGTTGTTGTCAGCAGATCATCCGCCAGGCCGCAGGCTATCTTCCCGATAATATTTGCAGTCGCCGGCGCTATAATTATTATATCAGCATAATCGGATAACGTTATATGTCCTATTTCCGATTCTTTTGTCAGGGAAAACATATCTGTGAAAACGGGATTTCCCGAAAGCGTCTGGAGCGTAAGGGGTGTTATGAATCTAATTGCATTTGTGGTCATAACAACCTTTACATCAGCCCCTCTCTTTATAAATTCTCTCGTCAGCTCCGCCGATTTATAAGCGGCAATACCGCCGGTTATTCCAAGAACAATCTTTTTGCCTCTTAACATCCCGTGTTGCTCTCCCATTTGTAACTACTCACGTAGTCAGGCTGAAGCTATTTAGGCTGAAGGCTGAAGGGACAGGAAGAACGCTATTGCCGTACTTTGGCAGAGAAACAACAGTTTTTTGCATCAAACATGGCTTCAAGGTATATCGTATTCCCGCTTTTCCTAACAGTCTTCAGCCTTCAGTCTATCAACCTGAGTAGTTACTCCCATTTTTTTATTATTATAACGCACTTCAATTAAATCAATTTTAGCATACAAGATCAAGAAGTCAAAGATATTCCGCTCAGCTCAGTATCAGCATCTTGCCGTGAGAGTATTTTGAACTATTCGCAGAAGATCAACAATTTAACTTGCCAAACACTTGAATAGTTATTAGAAGGAGAGAATATAGTATCAGCTCAATAAATAGGGGATTACATTTTTAAAGTGTTGGTCTCGATCCACTGTAAGCGTTTACTGAACATTGAAATTAGAAATTGGAAATTGGAAATTCGGCCTTTATGCTTTTGTACGACTCGACTGAGCTCACGCCGAAGCCTGTCAACTCGTAAATTCGTTTCATCTCTCCCAAATTTCTAATTTCCAATTTCAAGCCGTGAATGGCTAAGATTCACAATCACTTTTACATGCCGGAGTTTGTTCCTATTTATTGAGCTATTACATAAAAAGTAATTATTCAGCCTAATAGAGGTCTGTATGTACAGAACATCACGCAATCACAGGAGAGAACTCAAGGAGTAAGATCATTGAGAAAGTTGTTCGGAACAGATGGAATAAGAGGAGTTGCCAATACCTATCCCATAACGGCGGATATGGTTACGCAGATTGGAAAAGCTACCGCATATGTCTTTAAAAACGGGCAAAAACGACACAGGATATTGGTCGGCAGAGATACCCGTCTTTCCGGCCGGATGATTGAGGACGCCCTGATCGCCGGAATATGTTCAATGGGCGTGGATGTCATTACCGTCGGCCAGTTGCCCACTCCTGCCATCGCCTTCCTTGCTGCCGGGATGGGGGCGGATGTCGGCATCATGATCTCAGCTTCACACAACCCCTTCCAGGATAACGGTATAAAGATATTTTCAGGAGACGGCCTCAAGCTTTCAGACTCAACGGAAGAAAAAATTGAATCGGCCATCTTCTCTAAAGAAACAGATTTTACGCTACCGCCAGGAGATGTGCCGGGAAAAGCTTTAACCATAGACGATGCAGAAAAAAGGTACCTCGCTTATCTGACAGACTCCTTTCCGGAAAAACTAACCCTTGCCGGGCTGAAAGTTGTTATCGACTGCGCCAACGGAGCGGCCTACAGGATTGCTCCGCTTGTCCTTGAGCGTCTCGGAGCAGAGGTTATCTCTTTAAAAATAACCCCGGACGGGAAAAACATCAATCTAAACTGTGGCGCCATGCATCCTGAAGTTATCTCCGCCGCGGTTAAGAAACATAACGCGAATATCGGGATCGCTCTGGATGGAGATGCCGACCGGGTTATTTTCTCAGATGAAAATGGAAACGTGGTGGATGGCGATCACATCATGGCGATATGTGCCCTCTATATGAAAGAAGAAGGCAGATTGAAACAGAATACACTTGTAACCACAGTTATGAGCAATATCGGCCTTGACATCGCAATGAGCAAGACAGGGATCAATGTTGTCAAAGTGCAGGTTGGTGACAGATATCTCTTAGAGGAGATGCTCAAGAACGATTACAATTTCGGGGGAGAACAATCAGGACATCTGATATTTCTCGACCACTCCACAACCGGAGACGGAACCCTTTCAGCGTTGCAGGTACTGGCCATCATGAAAAAAAGAGAGAAGAAACTTTCCGAACTTGCCGGTGTAATGAAAAAACTTCCCCAGATACTGGTCAATGTGACGATCAAAGAGAAAAAAGACCTGAACACAATTCCCACAGTAAAAAAGGCTCTCGACGCAGCCGAAAAAAAATTGGACGGAAAGGGAAGAATAATGGTCAGATTTTCAGGAACGCAGCCTCTCTGCCGCGTGATGGTCGAAGGCCCCTCAAAAGAAGAAATTTCAAAAACAGCAAAACATATAGCGGGGTTGATAGAAGAAGATATAGGTGTGAGATAACCATAAATAGGGGATTACATTTTTGTTGCTGGTTCCTTGTTGCTTGTTTGGTATGCATTCCCACGCAGGAGCATGGGAACGAGTAAATTGTAGGGTGGGGTTTTTTTATATCCCACCGGAGACGGTGGCGTATAAAATGCCATCCTACATGCCTGGGTTTGCTCTTATTTATTGAGCTATTACTCTAAATCTGCCGTTCTCGCGGAAGTGTCACGAAGGTTGATATCCGGGCCGGATTTACGCTTCAGCAAAAGACAAACATAATGACAAAACGGGGATTAAGGGAATAGTACCGCAGCTAAAAGAGTAAATCGTGATGAAACCGCTTCTTGCAAATAGAGCAGGAGTTTTGTCTTTTTAAGGACGGCGGAACTTATGCAGCTTTTTATCAATACCCCTGGTACTTTCATTACACAAAAAGACGAATGTCTTAGGCTGAAACAGAAAGAGAAAGTCTTTGATATTTCCCCCCTGAAGGTAGAAAGCCTCGTCATCTCCAACCAGGCCATGATTTCCACCCAGGCGGTGGCGCTTGCCCTGGAACATAATATCGATATAATTTTCATGGATTCCTATGGTAATCCTGTAGGGCGTGTATGGTTTTCCAAGATGGGCAGCACTGTCCTGATTCGCAGAAGGCAGTTAGAGGCGATGGACAGTCCATTGGGTCTCCAGCTCGTCATTGACATGGTAAACCAGAAGCTGACCAATCAAAATCGCTTTTTGAAGAAATTGATGCATGCGCGCCCCGGTCGAGAAGAGCATTTTGCCACGCCGATACAGAATATCGAGAAGGCAGGGGTTGATATTACGCTTTGCAACGATGGTAAACTGGAATCTGCGCGCAACCGCCTCATGGGACTCGAAGGGGCCGCGGGGAGAAGTTACTTTCAATGTCTGTCCAAACTGCTGCCCGAAAAATACCAGTTTCAAGGGCGCTCTCGTATGCCGGCAAAGGATCCTTTTAACGCATCTCTCAACTATTGTTACGGCATCCTCTATTCCCTTGTTGAGAAGGCGTGTATCCTGTCGGGCCTCGATCCTTATGTCGGATTCCTCCACACTGATAATTACAATAAGAAATCCCTTGTCTTCGATCTGATTGAACCGTTCAGAATCTATGGAGACGAAACTGTTCTTTATCTCTTTACAGGTAAAAAGATAAAAGATGAATTTTTTGACTTCAGCGATCAGGCAGTCTCGCTGAATCAGAAAGGAAAGCCGGTTGTGGTTGAGGCCATGAACAGGCATCTCGATGAATCAATAAGGTATCGTCGCAGGAACGTAAAGCGACGCTACATCGTCCAGCACGAGGCCCACCGCATGGCCAATATCCTGCTTGCAGATGCCGGAACGAAAAGGCCTGACTGGCTCGAGATAAAGGAGTTTTAACTCTCTGAGAGGAACTGATGAAGTGGGCAAAGAAATCCCCCTTTTTGTAAAGGGGGATAAAAGGGGGATTTTTATGTCAGTCCTTGCGTGGATTATCTACGACATTTCAGACGACAAAACACGGAACAAAGTCGCCAAAGAATGTAAGAAATACGGCCTGATCCGTGTTCAGAAGAGCGTATTTCTTGGCAAGCTCAAGACAAACCGCTTCGATGAGCTGGGGGAAAAGTGTCTTGACCTGATTGATAAAGATGTAGACAGCCTGTATCTTTTTCCTTTCTGCCAGGAGGATTTCAGGCAGATCAAGGTCATGGGACAGGGATTTGACAAAAAGCTGGTAAATGACGAGGTGCTGTCGCAGTTTTTTTGAAAAATCCGTTGGATTCGACCACATCTGTCAAAAGACGGTGATATATAAAACGGTTCAACAGTTCAGGGTTCACTGTTCACTAATTTGTAGGGTGGATTAAGCGGAGCGAATCCACCGAAAGCGCTTTATGGCTGCGCCGGCACAACAAAGAACGAGTGATAAAAGGATTTGTGACGGCTCTGCCGTTAGCGTTTAAGGCAGAGCATCGAGGTATGCGTTCTCAGACAGAGCGCTGGGAACGAGGGGAAAACTGGAGCCTGGGAACGAGAAAAAATCCGCCTTGGCTGGACGCAAGATGAGATTGGGAAGGTGATAGGAATGAGCTGAGGCAGGATCACTCAAATTGTTAATAATACCAATTTTGGCGAAATTAACACTTTGCTATCCCAGGGCAGGGACATGCAACCTAAATTCCCGCCAAAATTATAACAAGGATCGTGCAAAAACGTTATAGATCAAGGCTAAAGGCATTTTTTGCTTGACTTTTCTGCCCATTCATTGGTATAATTATACCAATGAATGTGGTGTTTATATGTCGCTTGTC
>JAUWNZ010000046.1 GCA_030612385.1 Pseudomonadota bacterium
TTATGACCGGTTGCAGTATATCTGCGTTCATCTGTGTGAATCTGTGGCTGAGTAGTTACGTTTTTTAACCTAAGGAAGTAAAAAACGCAAAGATTTTTATTGACACCTCTCAAATATTATTAGATATATTCCCCTGTAAAATGAATAATGACAGCCGCTTAAAAAGTTCCTTGCGAGCGATTCTGAGAATCAAGATTTGAGACCGGCATAGAAATCGGGCAAAATGGGTTTTTTGCGAAGATATTAGAAGAGGGGGAGACGAATACTTGACTTCAGGTAAGGAAATCTCCTCGACCGAGAAATTGCTCGATGTCATACGCAAGGATAAGACACCGGCTGAGTTTTTGAGGACGCCTGTTTCCCATCCCTCCAGGAAAAGCGGCAAGTTTTCCTTCTTGAAAATACCCCGTCGGAACAAGACAATTTCAGTAGGTATTGATATTGGGTATCACCAGTTGAAGCTTGTGAAAGTAGCCCAATCTCCCGACAACCAGTGGAAATTACTCAATTACAGTGCCGTGTCCTTTGGAACTGATACACCAAAGGGCTCTGCCGAATTTGCAAACTTTCTCAAATCGGAGCTTGACAAATTTTGTGGTGGCGCCGATGGTTTTAACCTTTGGGGGATGATGTCATCTGCCGATGTTGAAGTAACACACATTAAGATACCGAAAGTAACTAAAAAACAGATCGAAAATGCGGTTCGCTGGACCGCAAAAAAGAATATCTCCTTCAGTGAAAAAGAACATCTGTTTGATTTTGAGATTCAGGGCGAAGTGATCGAAAGCGGGGTCGCCAAGCTGGCGGCTATGGTGTACGCCTCTCCAAAAAAAGATGTTCAGGAAATGCGGGATCTTTTTGAGAGTATTGGATATCCCCTGAGCGGACTGACGATAGCTCCTTTCGCAATTCAAAACCTGTTTAAAACCAACTGGATACATTCCATTGATAAGACCTTGTCAACACTTTATATAGGCAGAGACTGGTCTCGTATAGATATCTTTTCCAATGGTAATCTTGTTATGACCAGAGGCATAAGGGCCGGAATAAACAGTATGATTCAGGAACTTATGGAGGGGTACAATGAAAGCGTGGGAATTACCCCGCCTCAAGGGTCTTCACATGAACAATCCTCGAGAGTCACCGACGCCGCAGAGAACGTTTACATGGATATGGAAGATGCGAGAAAATTGCTGTTCGGTCTAAGCCCGGATTCTCCATCCACTAAAGAAGTTAGAGCACGTTTTCACCTTGAAGAAAATTCTATATTAGACAAGATTAATCCCGCCCTCGAGAGGTTGGTAAGACAAATAGAAAGGACCCTCCAATACTACACTCTGACACTCGGAAACGAAAGAATAAACTCAATATACATTTCCACCTCGATGAATATTTACATGCCTATAATCAATTATATCAGTAATCAGTTGGGAATTGAGAAATATATACTGGATCCTCTTCAACCTGAAAATCCATTTGTTGAAGGGATTACATCTGACATTTCTGTCTCTGACAGGACATCTTTTATGCCTGTTCTCGGTGTTGCCTTGTCGAATTCATCCCACACCCCTAATCTTATCTTCAGTTACAAGGATAAGGAAAGACAGGCAAAAACTTCCAAAATTAACCGCGCAATATTCTCGGCCCTATTGGTCGTCCTGATTGCTTGCACCGGCTTTATTTTATGGTTTGATCATCTTGCCGACCGGAAGAAGGCCATGATAACACAACTCGAGCAACAATTGAATCAGGGTATTCAAGTCGATGAAAAGGTTGTTTCACAAGTGGCTTCTAAAGTTGAGCAGGAACAGAACCGTTTAAGGGAATATAGTAAAAGGTACATGGGAATGGCGGCGATCAGTGAGTTAACTGTTCTTACACCTTCAAATATTCGTCTTCTTCACATAAACGCCGAAATGGGAATGGCCTCCTCGCCGGTGGGCAAGAACAGGGAGGCGGGCCTGACTATAGAAGGCGTTGTTTCAGAAGACGTTAAGTCACTCGAGGCCTCTCTGGTGGGGTATGTGCTTAAACTACAAGGCTCCCCGATGTTCAACCGGGTAAAGATTAATACAAGTAACATACAGCGCTCCGGGGATGTGGATATGCTCCACTTTGAATTAAATGCCAGGTTTGCCGGTAATATAACATGAGAGACATCATACCTGTCCGAAACATGGTTTATCTTGTGGTCTGCGTGGTGACCATTACCGTCTTTATCCTTTTAGTTGTCCATCCTTCACACAGGTCTTTAAGCAGGCTGGATAAGGAGAGCGCCGGGATCAAACAGAGCATAGATAAGCAAAAAAAACTTCTGCCCCTTTATTATCAACTAATTGAAAAGAGCAGGATGGCAGTTTCTTATAAGTTACCCCTCCCCGAAACGGAAAAACTACCTGAAGACAACATCGGTCTGATCCCCTCCATATTCAAAGAAATAGCGTCAAAATCCGGCGCGGACATTATCTCCGCGAATCCTGACTTGAGAACCCTTTCAGGCAAGGCAGGATCTTTATTGATCAACACAACCGCCAGAGGGGATCTCCCCTGTCTTCGCAATTTTCTTATCGAAATCGGGAAACTTCCCTACCTAACAGGGATAGAGGAGCTACAAAGTGAGCAGCAGGCCACAGATAAAGAACTTAAAATGAAAATATGGTTAGAAATGGAGTAGGCGTTCACTGTTCAAGGTTGGAGAGCGATGGATAAGTCAATTTTGGGGAATTTAACATTTTGGAGATATTGAGGCATGACAACCAGTTGTGAACTCTGAACCTCCGAACCCGTGAACAGTTACGATAGTTTTAAGGCACGACATGACAAAAAGAGAGAAAGCTATAGTTTTCGTAATGGCCCTGGCAATCATATATGGTGTGTATGAATTCTTTATAGCCCCGTCATTCAAGAAACCACAAACGACAGGGGTAAATAAAGAGGTGGTAACAGACGGTACAAATAAGTTAGCGGAAGATATCGCCAGGGTCTTAAAGAAAGATGATTCCGCCAGGGTTGATGCTTATATAGCTGCCCGTGCTGAAGAGGAGTGGACAACCGATCCTTTCAGGACGGGGGATTGTTCCTTAGGGGGCAAAAAGGCATCTTTCGAAAGTAGAGGAAAAAATGGGCTTGTCTACAGCGGCTATCTTGATATCGGAAAGAGGAGAATCGGCATTATCAACGGAACAGATTACCAGATTGGCGATGAATTGGAGATGGGAGGATACATGGTCAAAAGCATAACCCCCTCGAAGGTAATCATCGTAGATCGGAAAGGGAGCACGGAAATAGTCGTTCCATTTTTAGAAGAGTAGTCACAATCTATCGAATAAAACCGAATTTTATCCGGAGGATGGTTAATAAAGTGAATGATACAAGGGAAGGAATGATATCCTTTGCTGTTGCCGCTGCCCTGGTCATATTGATGATCTCCGGCTGTGCCGGTAAAAAAGAGATGGAAAAAGACCCTTTTTTTGAGGAGTGGAAAATTATAGCGGAAAAGTCCAGGGGCCAATCGCCGGCTGCAAGGGTGAAGTCTATCGAAATCCCTGCTGAACCGGGACTTAAAAAAGGAGAATCACCCCTTGCGGAGAGACCTCTCCCGACCGATAAGGTGAATCTCAAAATGCGCAATGCCGACATAAAAGTGGTGATCAGGGCGCTGGCACGGGCGGCGCGCCATAATATATTGATAAAATCGGACGTGGAAGGACAGATTAGCGTGGACTTCAAAGATGTTCCATGGGACAAGGCATTCCTCAGTATTCTGAGTTCCCAGGCACTGACATACGAATGGGACGGCAGCATTATAAGGATTGTCAACGCGAAAGACATGAAGGACAACCTGGAGTTGAAATCTCTCGAGGAGACGAAGAGAGAGAAAGCGCCCCTGATGACCATGGTAATCCCCATCAATTTCGCTGATACTGAAAAACTCGGTAAGAACATGACGGATTTCCTGACGAAAGACGAGAAAGGGAATCCCCGTGGATCGATCAAGATCAGTGAACACACAAATTCTCTCATCATACATTCGAGCAGGGAAGATCTGAAAAAGATTGTTGCCATGATCGAGAAGATCGACAGGCCAACCCCTCAGATCCTTATTGAAGCGAATATTGTCGAAACAACAAAGATCACGGCTCAAAATCTGGGTATTCAATGGGGTGGCATGTATGCCCCGCGCCTTGGAAATCACAATCTGTATGTGACACCTGGCGGCACAAGCGGCACAGGCTCCTCAGGCGGATTAAGTCCGGCGCAAGGTGGATATAATCCTCTTTATGGCAGTTCAGGTATCGGCGGTCATGGTTATGGCGTAAATTTCCCGGCAGCGGGAATGTCTGCAACGGGCGCTGGATCCCTGGGGCTGATGTTCGGGACTATTGGCGGCAACATTCTCGATATGCAATTGAACGCCCTTCAAAGTGACGGTAAGCTCAATATCCTTTCCCGTCCATCCATAACAACCCTTGATAATCAAAAGGCCGTTACCGAGAACGGCACAAAAGTTCCCTATGTAACTGTCGATGAGGACGGCAACAGAGAAGTCAGGTTCGAAGATGCCGTTCTGAGACTGGAAATCACACCTCATGTCATCGACGGTAAAAACATCAAAATGCAGATCCTCGTGGAGAAAAATGAAGTCGATGAAGTTGAATCCCACAAGGTGGATGGGAATCCCCGCATCATAAAAAAGAGGACTGAGACACAATTGATCGTACAGGATAATGAAACCATCGTAATTTCGGGGTTGAGTAAACAGAAAAAAACCGATTCTTCAACCGGTGTTCCGGGATTCAAGAATATCCCTCTGTTAGGATGGCTCTTTAAGTCAAAGGGGAAGAGTGAGGACATGGAAGAGGTGCTCATATTCATCACCCCGCACATTTTAAAAACTTTAGAAGAGAAGGCGGGCAAGGCGGAAGTATCTGAACAACAGGAAAAAGAAGGCCGGCATTCCCCGGAACAATCACCACATAGTGAAGTGATCCCCAACCGGTGAGAGAATGGAATACTTTAATATCTTGAATCTCAGTAAAGAACCCTTTTCCAATTCTCCGGGACCGGAGTTTTTCTATAGATCTCCGCAGCATGTCGAATGCCTTCAAAGTCTGGAGCTGGCCATACGCCTGCACCGCGGATTAAATGTCGTCATAGGTAACGTGGGCACGGGGAAAACCACCCTTTGCCGCCGGCTCATAGGTAAATTTGCCGGATGTGAAGATATTGAAACACATCTTCTCCTTGATCCTCATTTCGGCAACTCCATGGAGTTTTTGTCCGCAGTTGTCAGGATGTTTGGATTAGAAAACAAGACAGGCGCTTGTGAAACGGTGTGGCAACTGAAGGAGGACATAAAAAATCACCTCTTTGATCAAGGGGTTGGCCGGCAGAAGAGCGTGGTTTTGATCATCGATGAAGGGCAAAAAATCCCTGATTTTTGTCTCGAGGCATTAAGGGAGTTCCTCAATTACGAAACCAACGAACATAAGTTACTGCAAATTGTTATCTTTGCCCAGAAAGAGTTTGAAAAAACATTAAGGCAACATAGTAACTTCGCCGACCGGATTAACTTTTTTTACAACTTAAGGCCGCTGAACTTCAAAGATACAAGGCTAATGATAGAGTTCAGGATGGTCAAAGCAAGCAAAACAGGCAAAGTCACCGTGCGTTTCTCATACCCGGCGCTGTGGGCAATATACCGGGCTACAGGCGGTTATCCTCGAAAGATAGTGACACTCTGCCATCAGATACTCCTGGCACTGATTATTCAGAACCGGTCCAATGCGGGATGGTTTCTGGCTCGTTCATGTATTCGCAGAAACGCCCCTCACAGAGCAAGGATTCCGCCATTGGCAGGGGTCGCAGCGCTTTCCGTTTTACTGGTTATACTACTAATTGCCGGATTGGAGACTGATCAGTTTAAAAGACTGGGGTTTTCTAAAGAAGAGCTTCCGGCAGCCAAAGAATCGCCGGTCCTGTCCGATACGGTGCCTGAAGCCACAGTTTATGCGCAGCCCCCCTGTGTGCTGGGTCGGTTAGCCGTTAAAAAAGGTGAAACAGTATCGAAGATGATTGCGGATGTTTACGGTTCCTATGAACCGGAATATCTCCGGTTGGTCGAGAAAGCCAACCCGCATATAAAGGATCCGGATCATGTAGCCGCCGGAGATATAATAAACTTTCCGGCAGTCACAGTTAAATTGTCTCCCCCAATGTGGACATATCTGGTACAGATAGCGGAGAAGAAAGGGCTTGGCGAAGCTTATGAATTATTGGATAAGTATTCTGACAAGACACCTCCTTTGCGAGTGCTTCCTTACTGGACCAATCGTGAAGGTCTCAAATTTGCGATACTCCTGAAAGAAGATTTTATTGATGAGGAATCGGCCAGTATGGCAACCAGGGGGCTGATCCCCCTTATTTCCTCCAGTGCGAAAATTATCTCAAAGTGGGAAAAAGATACCGTTTTCTTTGGGAAATTATAAATAATGATGCCTTCGTAAACGGTCCACGCAATGTCATTCTGAGGAGCGGAGCGACGAAGAATCTCAATGATATCAGATTCTTCGCTATCCCCTTCGTTATACTCAGGGCTTCGGCTCACCAGAATGACAAAAGAGTGTTTTTCAGACTTTTTACGAGACTGTCAATAATAAGTGAAGATTAATTATGAGAGTGGTCAGAAAAAAATTGGGGGAACTCCTCACCGAGGCCGGATTGCTGACGGAAACCCAGCTAAAAAAGTCCTTGACCGATCATAAGAGGACCGGTCTCAGGCTGGGGCAGTTTCTGATTCAAGAGGGTCTGGTTGATGAAGATAAGCTTATCGATCTTCTCAGCAAGCAATTGAAGATCAATAAATACACCCCCGACAGGTACCCTGCGGATCCCGACTCAGTAGGATTGATATCCTTAGACATAGCCAAAAAAAATAAAGTGGCGCCGCTAAAGAAAAGGAGAAATCTCTTAACTGTAGCCATGTCCGATCCGATGGATATCAATGCCCTCGATACCATTGAGTTCATCACCAATATGGAGGTAGAACCTGTAGTCTGTTCCGAGCGGGAAATAGAACATCTAATCAATTTAACGTACGGTATGCAGGCCGGCCTTCTAAATGAACTGGAAAAGATCGGGGACATACAATTCGGCGTGGAAACAGGAGACTCTGATGTCACGGATACAGAAAATATTCAGCCAAGCTCACTCCATGACCTGGCCGAGGATCCTCCCGTCATTCGTCTGGTCAATTCGATTATTGTCCAGGCGGTTCGCGAAGGGGCAAGCGACATTCACATCAGCCCCGAAGCCAGTACCGTTCAGCTCCGGTTTCGGATAGACGGTAAGCTGAACGAGGTGCCGTCACCGCCAAAATCCATGATACTTCCTATCATTTCGAGGATAAAGATACTCGCAAATATGGATATCGCCATATCGAGAATCCCTCAGGATGGGCGGTTCACGGTAAAGATAGAAAAAAGGGAAATTAATGTAAGGGCATCTTCTCTTCCCACAATTTATGGGGAAAACCTGGTACTGCGTCTTCTTGACATGAGTTCCGGTGTTTACAGTCTTGATCGTCTCGGCATGTCTGTCGACGACAGGAAAAAGCTGAGATCCGTCATAACAAAACCTTATGGAATGATTCTCAGCACCGGTCCTACGGGAAGCGGCAAGAGCACCAGTTTATATTCCATAATTAAAGAGATCAATCAACCGGACATCAATATTATTACCCTCGAAGACCCCGTCGAGTACCGGGTGCCCAAAATACGCCAGATTCAACTCAACCGCAAGGCTGGTATGACATTCGCGAGCGGGCTGAGATCGATACTGCGCCAGGATCCTGACGTCATAATGGTGGGGGAAATCAGAGATGCTGAAACAGCAGGTATTGCGACTCAGGCAGCCCTGACAGGACATAAGATGCTGAGCACCGTTCATACCAATGACGCAGCAGGCGCCATAACGAGGCTACTGGATATGGGTGTGGAGCCATTTCTCGTCTCCTCGGTACTGCTGGTATCATTCGCCCAGCGTCTTGTGCGCACTGTATGCCCTTACTGTAAAGAACCGTACAGGCCACCCGAGGCCGCTCTCGCGGCATGGGAACTTGACAAAGTGGAGAATGCCAATTTTCAGCGGGGCAAGGGCTGTCCTCAATGCCTGCATAAAGGATACAGGGGACGAACCGCTATTTTTGAGATATTGATCAATGATGAGATGATCCAGGAAATGATATTGAAAGGAAGTTCCGCCCAGGAGATAACGCGGGCGGC
>JAUWNZ010000012.1 GCA_030612385.1 Pseudomonadota bacterium
AACAGGTATGGGAGAATTCAGAAGCCCTTTCGCTATATCCCTCATGGCAGTATCGAGTCCTCCCGGAGTGTCTAAAAGAATTATCAGCCCGTCGGAGCCGCTATTTAAAGATTGATCTATGGACCGGAGTATGTATTTGGAAACAGCAGGTGTAATTGCGGAATTTATAGTGATGACATCAAAGACCTGTCTTTTATCCTGTCCAAAAGCTGGAAGCGATCCTATAGCTAAGAACAGCATAACTGCCAAAGATATGATGAGACCTTTGCTTTTATTTCTTAACATACGCCTCCTACAAAACCTTCATGATCATCTGGACATCTTCCCATACCTGCCTCTTAGCGCCGGGATTTCTCAGGAGGTACGCCGGATGGTAAGTGGGCATAAATTTTATTCCTTGATAAGAGTGAAATTTTCCTCTTAGAACTGATATGGGAACATTCGTATCGAGCAGTGTATGGGCTGCAAATGTGCCAAGAGCGCAGATGACCTCAGGCTTGATCGCCTGAAGCTGCTTTATCAAAAAAGGCTCGCATGCTCGTATCTCTTCCGGCCTGGGATTCCTGTTTTCAGGGGGACGACATTTCAGGATGTTGCATATATAGACCTCTTCCCTCGTTAATCCCATAGCTGCTATGATCTTTGTGAAAAGCTGTCCCGCTCGACCGACAAAGGGTCTTCCCTGAATATCCTCATCTGCTCCGGGAGCCTCACCCACAAACACAAGGTCAGCATCCGGATCCCCCTCTCCAAAAACAATGTTATTCCTTCCCTGATGCAAAGAACACCTTTGACAATTCCCTAACTCTTGCCTTATATCTTCAAGAGTTACCGGCCTGTCCACCGCCTCTGCAGAAAAGTCCCCACCCTTCAGGTAAAGATTGGACACTCGCCGTGGAGAATCCATTCCCGCCACAAGGTGACCTTTGAATTCTCGCACGATCATGCGAAGTTCTTCTCTTAAATTTTCTCTTGAATCCACCGCCGTTACTCTCTCCAATTTTAAATTGGACACTACTTAACTGTTTTGTAACTGTTTACCGCAGAGACCGCAGAGATGACAAAATAGTTAAGTAGGATTACAGAAGCGGTCATCGGAGCAGCAAAGACAATGGTAACATTTAAAAGTCAGACAATTCGTTGATTAGACAATTGGGTGATTGCCGGAAACGAATCAACAAATCATCCAATCAACGAATCAACTTTAGCTCCCGGCTTACAAGACTAATTTCTCTGCGCTCTCTGCGAGCTCTGCGGTGAGCGGCTACCCTTAATCTTATCCAGAATCCTGTCCGCCACCTCTATCTTATCCATAATGGGCAGTTCCTCCAACCCCCCTTCCCTGTCAAGGATTTTTACTATGTTGGTGTCTGTCTGAAACCCGGCGCCCGGCAGCGTTGCGTCGTTTGCCACTATGAAATCCATATTTTTCTCAATCATCTTGCGGCGGGCATTTTCGACAAGGTTTTCCGTCTCCACGGCAAATCCAACAAGGATACGATCTCCTTTATTCCGGCCAATCTCCGATATTATGTCGGGATTTCTTACGAGATGGAAATCAAACGGTCCCAACCCTTTCTTTATTTTATCATCGGAGAAGACAACAGGACGAAAATCAGCCACAGCCGCCGCCTTTATTATAACAGTGGAATTCCCCACGTTGTCGATTACGGCACCTCTCATCTCTTCGGCGCTTGATACCTGCAGGAATTTTACCCCTGAAGGCCTCATCAGTGATGAAGGGCCGCTGATTAACGTAACATCGGCGCCTCTTCTTTTCGCCATTATTGCGAGGGCGTAACCCATTTTACCCGAAGAATAATTGGTTATGTATCTTACCGGATCGAACGGCTCCCTGGTAGGACCCGCGGTTATCAATATCCTCTCGCCCGCCAGGTCTTTATTTGTCAGAATCGACTCAACTTCCTCAACGATATCATCAAGCGGCGGAAACCTTCCGGCCCCTTGCGCGCCACAGGCCAGCTCTCCATACCCCGCTTCCATAAAAAAATAATTTCTTGAGATCAATCTGCTTATGTTTTCTTTCACAATATAGTTGGCATACATGTTCGTATTCATAGCGGGACATATAAGAACAGGCGACCTTTTTGCCATGACGGTCGTTGTCAGCAGATCATCTGCCAGGCCGCAGGCTATCTTCCCGATGATATTAGCGGTCGCCGGCGCTATAATTATTATATCGGCATAATCGGACAACGTTATATGTCCTATTTCAGATTCTTTTGTCAGGGAGAACATATCTGTGAGAACGGGATTTCCCGAAAGCGTCCGGAGCGTAAGAGGTGTTATGAATCTAATTGCATTTGTGGTCATAACAACCTTTACATCAGCCCCCCTCTTTATAAATTCTCTCGTCAGCTCCGCCGATTTATAAGCGGCAATACCACCGGTTATTCCAAGGACAATCTTTTTGCCTTTTAACATCCCGTGTTATTCTCCCATTTGTAACTACTCACGTAGTCAGGCTGAAGGTCAGTGGTCAGTGGTCAGTGGTCAGTAGTCAGTGGTCAGAAAATACTGTTCACTGTCCACTGTTCACTGTCCACTGTTTTTTTACCTTCAGCCTTCAGTCTATCAACCTGAGTAGTTACTCCCATTTTTTTATTATTATAACGCATCTCAATTAAATTAATTTTAGCATACAAGACCAAGAAGTCAAAGATATTCCGCTCAGTATCGATAGTCTTCCTGTGAAAAGATTTTGAACTATTCGCAGAAGATCAACAATTTAACTTGCCAAACACTTGAATAGTTATTAAAAGGAAAGGATATAGCTGATTTGTAATTCCTCAAGGAGAAATATTGAATGAAAAATTTTAAGCAATACCTTATCATCTTAATTGTAATACTCATATCCGGTGGAAGCTGGTGGTTTTTCAGCGCTTATTATGAAGGGGAAAAACCTGTCATGAGATTAAGTGAACCCATCGACACAATCGGCCGGAAAAGAATATTTGATATTATTGCCACAGACAAAAAGAGCGGGCTTAGAAATATCCTTGTGACAATCTCCCAGGATAAGAAAAAGCACACTCTCTATTCAAGGGATTACGCCGTAAGAGGAATAAAAGAAAAAACCTTCAGCATCGAAGTAAATTCCAGAGACCTGAAGCTGCATGATGGAGAGGCATTGATCAAGATATCGGCGGTTGACTATTCCCTTCGTAAAAATAGCTCCGCCCTCGATGTCAGGGTAACTATCGATGTTACCCCGCCTCAAATTTATCTCCTCAGTTCCGCTCATTATATCAATCCTGGCGGAACGTGTATTGCCATCTACAATATATCTGAAAAGGTTGTCAAAAACGGTGTGCGCGTTGGAGGAGATTTTTTCACGGGGTACCCGGTCAACCTTGCCGGCAAAGATTGTTACATCGCCTACTTCGCGCTTCCCCTTGACGCAAAAAGGGAAAACACCCTGATAGAAATCGTTGCCGGAGACAAGGCCGGAAATGAATCGTTAAATAGTCTCCCATGCCACATAAAGAGCAGGAAATTTCGGGCAGACAGCATAAATATTACCGACAGCTTTCTCAAACGAAAAATGCCTGAGTTCCAACAGAGAAATGACAGTTTGCCTGGAACGACGCCGTTGGAAATTTTTCAATACGTAAACAGGCAAGAGCGATTGGATAATTTCAAGACAATCCAATCCATCTGTGGAAAACCGGAGTCGAGGCAACTCTGGCGTGGGACTTTTCTCAGGATGGAAAAAGCCGCCACGACAGCCCGATTCGGTGACAGAAGAACCTATTATTACAAAGGCAAGGCGGTAAGTAGAAGTATTCACATGGGAATAGATCTTGCCTCCACGAAGAATGCTAGGATCGCTGCCTCCAACAGCGGCATAACTGTTTTCACCGGCTATCTCGGAATTTACGGCAATACCGTGATAATAGATCACGGCCTGGGCCTCTCCAGTCTCTATGCCCATCTTGGAACGATAAAGGTCAAACAGGGAGAGACGGTGGCAAAGGGTGATATTATAGGGTATACTGGCGCATCGGGTCTCGCCGGCGGAGATCATCTCCACTTCAGCATACTGGTTGGAGGCAGATTCGTGGATCCACTGGAATGGTGGGATTCTCACTGGATAAAGGATAATGTGGAAAGGAAACTGGCTGCAGTTTCAAGATCATCCTGAAAATCCGTGAGGTCGCTTCGCTCCAGTTTTAATTTTTATTTTTAAATTGAAATGTCCCTGTGTTTGATATTGGCCAGGTAATTCTTACCTGAGAAATACTCTCCCAACTGATTCAGGATCACAACAGATCTGTGTCTTCCACCGGTACATCCAAGGGCGATATTGATATTTGCCTTCCCCTCCTTTTCATACAGGGGTATCAGATAATCCATCAATTTGAGTAACTTTTGAAGAAATATCCCGCCCTCCTCACTGTCAAGGACATAGTCCTGAACCCTTTTTTCGTTGCCATCCAACTTCTTCAGTCCATTCACAAAATAGGGATTGGGAAGGAACCTGACATCCAGAACTATATCCGCATCCGGCGGCAGTCCATAACGGTACCCAAATGAGGTAAGATTTATTACGAGCCTCCTAACAGCAGAGTACGAGTGATAATATCGCTGGATAGCCTCTCTTAGTTGATGAACATTCTCAAAGGATGTGTCAATAACATTGTCTGCCATCTCTTTTAGAGCCGACAACTTTTCTCTTTCCAGCTTGACACCATCAATGACGGCGCCTTTTTCAGAGAGTGGATGAGCCCTTCTCGTTTCGCTGAATCTGCGCAGCAGCGCTTCATCGCTTGCATCTAAAAATAAGATCTCAATTCTGTATCCCTTTTCTTTGAGCCGGGAGAAAATATCCGTATATTTCTCCAGAAAAGATTCCTGTCTTAAATCCATAACCAGCGCAAATTCCGATATTTCACTCGATGAACCGGTTTGGAGCTCCAGAAACCCGGGAAGGAGGACAACCGGCAGGTTATCCACACAGAAAAATCCTATGTCTTCAAGCGAACGGAGCGCTGTGGTCTTGCCTGAACCGGAAAGGCCTGTTACTATTACGACACGCAAATCCTTCATTGTTCTTTTAGTGTCTGTCATGAAATAAGTGTTGCAGCATAGGCGCTCAGATTTGGGTCATGTTTAGTCGATACGAATGAGCAAAACCGCAGGGCTAACAGGGCTCTTTTGAGGATTTTGCGATTGAGAATCGGCTAAAGATGGCTTGAAGATGAAATGTATAAATGTGATACTTATTTCATGACAGACCCTCAGCATGTTTTTTCCTTTTCTCTGATTATCCTGTAGAGATCATCCTCAGACTTTGCCAGCATTAGCTCTGTTCTGAAGGAACTATCTTTAAGCATGCGCGATATCTTTGCCAACGCTTTCAGGTGCTGGCCGGCTGAATTCTCCGGCGCCATCAATAGAAAGAAAATGTGAACAGGCCTGCCGTCCATCGAGTCAAAATCGATTCCATCTTTACTCCGTCCAAATGAGACAATAATATCATCAAGGCCGGCAAGTTTTCCGTGAGGTATCGCAATCCCCTCACCTATACCGGTGCTCCCCAATTTTTCTCTTTCAAGTAATACTTCAACCATCTCATCGTAGTTAACTATAATGTCAGATTTTAAAAATACCTTCGACAACTCTGTAAGAACTTCCAATCTGGTCTTCGATTTTAATTTCGCGATTACAAATTCTTTTTTGAATATACCTGTAATGCTCATTAAACTGTCCTCAAATTTTTCGTAACTACCAGGTCGCCACCAAGGCACAAAGACACAAACGTTATTTATAAACTTCGGTGCTTACTACCTGACAACTTTGACAATTAAAGCTATCAGGAAGATGCCATAGCATTGTCCTTTTAAAGAGATAATACTTTAATTTTAGTGCCTTGGTGTCTTAGTGGCTGAGTAGTTGCAAACTTTCAATTATTTACTTCTAACAGAGCATAATCCCCATCTTCACGCCTGTAAATAACACAGACCTTTTCGGAAAGTGAATCTCTATACACGATAAATCTGTTTCTCGATGTCTCCATCTCCATAATCGCTTCCTCAAGGAACATCGGTTTCAATACAATCGTTCTGGTCTCCACCACTTTTGGATGTTCCATATCTTCATAATCTTCAAGCGGTGCCTCAACCGAACCAATATTCTCATTTCTGGAGGCGCCGGCCACCTTATGATCTCTGATCTTCCCCTTACGTTTTTTTATCTGACGTTCAACCTTTTCTATTACGCTATCGACGGCAACACGTATCTCTTTCGCTTCTTCCCTGCCATTTATGACCATCCCTCCAGCCACCAAATTCACTTCAGCTACATTCCTGAACTTTTCTACAGATAGAACAACACGGGCCTCTGCCGGATTATCTATATATTTTTTCAGCTTCTTCAGCCTCTCTTCTACATAGTCATTAAGCCAGCTTTCTCCTTCTGTATTCTTATAAGTTACAGAAACCTGCATATATACCTCCTCTCTAAACTAAAGTTTCGAGTCTAAAGTTTCGAGTTTCGAGTTTAAGGTTACGAGTTAAACCCAAGACTCGAAACCCGAAACCGTGTCTGAACAGCCTTTTCGTTCGGACACTATTTCTCCGTTGGAAAATACTGTCTTCTCTTTGAGAAAGAAAGAATATCCATTGATTCTCTGTATTTTACCACGGTTCTCCTTGCTATGGATATTCCGTGTAGACTCATCAGAATATCTACAATTTGACTATCGTTATATGGTTTTCTTTTATTCTCCTTGCCGACTATCTTCCTTATCTTCTCCTTAACGCTCTCAGATGCTATGGGACTTCCGCCAATCCTTTTTATGCCACTGTTGAAGAAATATTTTAATTCTAATATCCCTCTCGGGCTATGCATATACTTATTGGTGGTTACTCTGCTTATCGTAGATTCATGCATCTCCACATCTTCCGATACGTCTCTCAGAACCATGGGGTTTAAATACTCAATCCCCTTATCAAAAAATTCTCTCTGAATTTTCACGATGCTTTCAGTTACCCTGCAGATCGTTCTCTGCCGTTGCCGTATACTTTTAATCAACCATGCGGCAGATTGCAGTTTCCCCTTGACATACTCCCTGCAACTACCGGCTTTTGAATTTCCACCTGCGCCCCTCAGGATTTCCTTGTAAAAATTGCTTATTCTAAGCCTCGGCAGACCATCATCATTTAAAACAACCCTGTAATCATCGCCTACCTTAAAAACAAATACATCCGGGACAATGTACAGCGGAACCTCCTCATTATAAAGGAGGCCTGGTTTAGGGTTCATATCAGTTATTACGTGAACCGCTTTTAGAACAACAGAAAGGGGGATATCAAGTTTCCCGGCAATACTATCATAATTTTTTGTTTCGAGATCATGTAAACATTCTCTTATGATAGTTTCCACCACTGGATTCGAAATGCCAAAAAGACCGGCCTGAATCAATAGACATTCCTTAAGGTCTCTCGCGGCAATGCCGGGCGGATCAAATTCCTGAACTTTCTCACAGGTTTTTTTGACAAAACTTATGTCAACACCTTCTATTTCAGATATTTCCTCAAGCGATACCATCAGATATCCGTTATTATCAAGATTACCTATTATCTGTTCGCCGATTCTTTTTTCGGCATCTGTAAAGTGGGAGAGATTGAGTTGCCACATAAGGTGATCGGTAAGCGATGCTTTCTTTGTCAACACATTGTCCCAAGACAAGGCTTCCACAGATTCTCGATTATATATTACTCCGGAGGGACTATAATCTTCAAGATAGCTGTCCCAATCAAAATCCTCTTTGCCGTCACCATCGCCGGTAAGTTCTTCCGCCCTTTCGACGGCCTTCTGCTCGTCCTTCTCGGGGGTTATCTCATCTACAGTATCACCATCGGCCGCTGCCTCCTCAAGCAGAGGGTTTTCCTCCATCTCCTGATTAATCGTATCGACCAGTTCTAACCTCGATAGCTGAAGAAGTTTAATCGCCTGTTGCAATTGAGGCGTCATTATCAATTGCTGGGTCAGTTTAAGGTTTTGTTTGAGCTCAAGCGCCATTTTGTTTCTGCCTCAGTAATGGGAACGAAATAATTTCCCAAACCACAAATATAAAAAAATTTTGGTACTCGTAGGGGCAACCCCTGTGGTTGCACAGCATTGCATGGTCAATTTGTAATCGGGCAGGCACAGGGGCCTGCCCCTACCGTGATGCATACGTGGGGAGGTTATTTCATCCTTGCTCCTTAGCGATAAAAGGTTTTGTTGAGTTTCGTTTCTCAACCCAACCTACTGATTGCTTCGGTGGATTCGTCGCTTACGCCCCTTAATCCACCCTACGAACTGCTCATGTTCCACGGTTCATGGTTGTAGATGAGCTGGTGAGCTCATGAGCTTACGAGCTTATCAGCTTGCTCTTCAAGTGATCAGAGTAATCCGTGTAATCTGCGGATTAAGATGCCGAATTTTATTTTACTGGAGCTGAAAATCTTCCCCAAGGTAAATCTTTTTTGCGATTTCGCTATTGGCTATATAATCGGGATACCCCTCCACCAGTGTGGCCCCCTCATTTACTATATATGCCCTGTCGCAGACTGAAAGAGTTTCCCTGACGTTATGATCGGATATTATTATACCGATCCCCTTCGTTTTGAGTTTAAGTATTATCTCCTGAATATCCGCTACCGCAAGAGGATCAATTCCGGCAAAAGGCTCGTCAAGAAGAATATACCTTGGAGATGTCACGAGAGCCCTTGTGATCTCCACCCTCCTTCGTTCCCCACCGGAAAGTGAATAGGCTTTATTCTTTGCGAGATGGGAAAGATCAAGCTCCTGAAGAAGTTCCTCCAATCTGCCTGCTCTTTCCTCTTTCTTGCCGGTACCAAGCGTCTCAAGAATTGCCATTATATTTTCTTCAACCGTTAGCTTCCTGAATATTGACGGCTCTTGCGGAAGATAGTTTATACCCTTTCTTGCCCTGACATACATAGGATATCCGCTGATATCTTCCCCGTTGAGCAGAATACTCCCGCCATCAGGTTTTATAATACCCACAATCATATAAAAAGTTGTGGTCTTTCCCGCGCCGTTTGGTCCAAGAAGACCCACTATCTCTGCCGGGTTGACCTCTATGTTAATCTCATTTACAACCCGTCTGCCGCCATATATCTTTATCAATCCGGTTGCTGACAGCTTTCCCATAAATCAATTCGACTCTTTCAGGTGAAGAGTGCCGTTTTTAGTCTCTTTCGGGTAGATTGTCGCCCTTACTCTCCCTGTCGGACCGCTTTCGACAACCCCTCTGTTCTCCTTTATGAAAACAACAGTTTTTTCACCTTTTATTATGTTATCACCATCTTGCATAACAGTATTTCCCGTCACAATGATTTTTTGCTCATCATTGTAAAAAATTGCCTTATCGCCCGTGACGATCCTTTCACCCTGGGTCATTCTCACATTCCCCTCCGCCTCGATCCTGTCTATCTCTCCCGGTTTTAAGATACCCGCAGGTCCTCCTGTCTTCTCCGATTCTCCCTCCTTTTTTTTATAATACAGAAAAAGCGAATCCGACTTTATAATCTTATCTTCCTGGGTCGCCACAACATTTCCGGAAAATACAACAAGCCCCTTTTCATTATATGCATCGAGACGATCAGAGACTATCTGTATCGGTCCGCTCTTTTCTGCCTGCTCATCACCTCCGGCGCAAATATGTGAAAAGGGGAGAACCATAAACATTGCAGACAATATTAACAGGATATTTTTTCTCAAGCCATATCTCCGGTTGCAGGTTCACGGTTCACGGTTCAACGGTTAAAAGCTATCAACCGTGAACGATTACTAAATTCGTATCAAGCTCAATAAATAGGGGTAAACCCAGTTTGTAGTGTGGATTAAGCGAAGCAAACTCACCCTACAAACTTATTAATGTAAATATTAAATTTTAAAATGAAAAACGCAAAATGAAAAAACACCCTGCATTTCTCATTTTAGTATTTTCATTTTTCATTGTTCGATGTTCATTTATTTAATAAGGGTCCTCACCGCCGATAACAGAGTAACTTTCTCAGTTTTCAATGAGAGAGACATGCCGATTCCGCTTACCTCCATTTGAGGGTTTTTCATTGTAATACGTCCATCGGTATACACCCTCTTGTCTGAAGAGCAATAATCAAGATAATCTGTCGTAAAACGATCCCCCTTATCGGAGACTACTTCGACATCTCCGCGGATCTTGATATTCTTTGTATCAGTGCGAAGACGACCTTCATCACCGGTCATTACAAAGGTCTTGCCGTCAGACATTATGAGCTTCACCCTGACGTTTTCAAAAAAGACCATGTTATCCTTTTTCATGTATTTTGCGGTATCCGCGTTTATTTCCCATATAGAGTCAGGATCGCCCACCTCTGTATAATGGACATCCATGATCTGAAGGTCGACATTTTTTGACATTATCTTAAGCAGGGCAGCCCCGTCCTTCTTAATATCTCCTTTCAGCCACATGCAGGCCACAAACAGAATTACAAGAACAATCAAGCCCCCTGTTATGGCTACCTTCTTCCCTGGTCTAAAAAAATTACCCAACATCATGGATATTTTAATATCATTCTATTTGAAACATGTAAAGATAAACATTGTTTTAATTATTTCAACCTGTTAGGCTTACAGCAAAGATGAGGCCAGATAATCGACATCAATTCACCGCAGAGCTAAAAGGCTTTTGTTGGGTTTAGTAATTTACAAGCGGACAAACAAGCTTGTCTTAGGCGAGCCTTCGGCGTGAGCTCAGTCGAACGCTCTGTCGAGCCGTCCATGCTACCCCCCCCGCCAGTTAATCCTAAGTTAACTGTTTTGTCATCTCCGCGCTCTCCGCGGTGAACGCTTATGATCATGAAAATGTTAGCCGGAAATCTTCAAACCATATTTTGAGGCAATCTCAGGCCATTTTCCCTGAACATCAAGAATCATCTCGCATACCTCCCTCACTGCGCCCCTGCCTCCTCTTTTAACCGTAACGTAATTGGCCGCTTTCTTTGCATATACCGCCGCATCCGCCACAGCAACAGAGAACCCTGCCCTGTTGAAGACGGGAATATCAACAATATCGTCTCCCACATACGCAACATTGTCACTACTGATGTTTCTCTTCCTGAGAATCTCTTCAAAAACTTCAATTTTATTGTAGGCGCTCTGATAAACTTCTTTAATCCCAAGGTCTTTTGCGCGATGGTCAACCACCTTTGAACTCCTTCCGGTCAAAAGAATAACATCAATTCCATATCCTGTCAGAAGCCTTATACCGTGCCCGTCCCTGACGTCAAAGTTCTTTGTCTCATTTCCAAGATCATCAATAATTATCCTTCCATCCGTCAAGACCCCGTCAACATCCAGTATCAGCAGATTAATTGGTTTGATTTTTCTCACCAGTCTTTCATCAAGCAACTTATTCATAGATCATCCTTTATTTTAATTATTCACCGCAGAGAACGCAGAGCTCGCAGAGAAACTATTTCTGTAAGCAACCTGAGTAGTTGCGTAATAGCTCAATAAATAGGGGATTACATTTTAAAAGTGTTGGTCTCGATCCACGGTAAGCGTTTACTGAACATTGAAATTAGAAAATAGAAATTGGAAATTCGGCCTTCATGCTTTTGTACTGCTCGACTGAGCTTGCCGAAGTCTGTCAACTCGTAAACTCGTTTTATCTCTCCCAAATTTCTACTTTCCAATTTCAAGCTGTGAACGGCTATGACCCACAATCATTTTTACATACTTGGGTTGGCCACTATTTATCGAGATAATACCTTTCATCTTTCCTCTCTCTTCACTATCTCATCTATCTCTTTTAGCACGGTGAGCAGGCCGGGAAGAGAAGCAAGATAAAGAGAATTGGGGCCATCACAAAGCGCGCATTCGGGATCGGTGTGAACCTCTAAAAAAAGACCATCAATTCCCCCGGCAACAGCCGCTCTTGAAAGGCAGGGGACCATCTCTCGCTGGCCGCCTGAGGCATTGCCGGCGCCGCCCGGCA
This sequence comes from Pseudomonadota bacterium, assembly GCA_030612385.1. Lineage (GTDB taxonomy): Bacteria > Desulfobacterota > Syntrophia > Syntrophales > JADFWA01 > JAUWNZ01. The sequence goes on from JAUWNZ010000012.1 coordinate 12,020, forward strand.
GTTGCACACTATGGGTGGCATCGAAGATAACAGGATACCCCATAGCCCGCATCAGTGGAAGCGACCGCATATCAACGACAAGATTGTTGTACCCGAAGCTTGTTCCCCTCTCTGTAATCATTATGTTATCATTACCGGTTGAAGAGGCCTTCTCCAAAATGTTGGACACATCCCATGGCGCTAAAAACTGCCCTTTTTTAATGTTTATTATTTTTGTATTCCTGGCAACTTCAATTATGAAATCTGTCTGCCGGCAGAGAAAAGCCGGCACCTGGATCACATCCAGCACACTGGAGGCTTTCTCAATTTCCTCAAAACGATGAACATCTGAAAGAACTGGAATGGAAAGATCTTCCTTGATCCTCTTTAGAATTTGAAGCCCTTTAGTCAGGCCAGGGCCCCTGTAAGAACTCATGGAGGTGCGATTCGCTTTATCGTAGGAAGCCTTGAATATTAACGGTATTTCAAGCTCACCGGTAATCTCCTTCAAAATTGAGGCTGTATTCATGGCGCTTTTTTCATCCTCAATCACACAGGGACCGGCAATAAGTAAAAAAGGCGCGCCGCCACCTATAACAAAATCATCTAAAAATATCCGCTTCATAAATTTATTCCTCATACCTCGTCAAATGGTCGAGTGGCCATTATTCAATTTTAATATTTAAATTTCGGTTAATTGCTTCCCGACTCGATGACTCAACTATTTGACGAAGTCTAATCCCCGTACTTTTGCTGCAAAATCCTGATCTTCATCTGAGGTATTTTATCCGCCGCCCTCCTCGAATTTGGATTCAGTTTGTACGCATGCGTATATTCTCTGAGGGCGTTATTGTACATCTTTTTCTTTTCATAAGCCGCTCCCAGATTAAGATATACCGCATAGTCT
>JAUWNZ010000274.1 GCA_030612385.1 Pseudomonadota bacterium
ACCTTACCTGAAAAAGGGAGATTATGGCAGGGGGTTGTCAAATGCCATGATAGCGGTATCTTCCATAGTGGCAAAAGATGCAGAGGTCTCCCTGAACGGGAAACAGTCAGTCGGTAAATCGAGAACACGTCGGACAAGTCCGGTGAGCAGTCTTTTTACACTGATCATCTTCATCCTCATCTTGATTCCTTTGTTAGGCACACGGCGGGGAAGGGCGATGCTCCCATTTCTCCTGCTGATGTTATTGATGAGCGGCGGCGGTCGAAGCGGCGGCAGTTTCGGTAGCTTCGGCGGCGGCTTCGGAGGTTTCGGAGGCGGGATGAGCGGAGGCGGGGGCGCCGGGCGTGGATTTTAAAAAGAGGTGAAACTACTCAGCCACAGATTCACACAGATTAACGCAGATAGGTTTAAGTACAAAGAAATTACAGATATTATTCTTATAACCCTGCACATGAAGCTCAAATAATCAAGTACTTGAAGGCAACAAATATTGAAGTTGGCTTATTATTGAATTTTGGCAGAAAACCTGAATTTAAAAGATTTGTATATGACAATAAAAGGAAAAATATCAGTGATGATCCGCGTAGATCGGTGGCTGAATAGTTAAAAAGAGGTGAAAAAATGGCTAAGTTTCCAAAAAAACCGGAGGAGATATTTTCCGAGATAACCGCTGATTTCAGCAGGGTCTTCGGAAATGATCTTGTCTCTATCATTCTCTACGGAAGCGCCGCCGGAGATGATTATCGCCCTGGTAAATCGGATCTCAATTTCCTTGTGGTACTATCTGAAAAGGGGATAAATAACCTGGAGAGCGGCATCGAAATGATATCCGGATGGAGAAAGCGGATGGTGGCTGTTCCTCTCGTCATGACAAAATCCTTCATCAACTCTTCTCTCGACTCTTACCCCATTGAATTTCTCAATATAAAGAGAACTTATGCCACCGTCTTTGGAGAAGATGTGCTGAAAGAACTGTCCTTTAAGCCGGATCTCCTCAGATTGCAATGCGAAAGGGAATTAAAAGGAAAGACGCTTCATCTGAGGGAGGGACTTCTGGAAACAGAGGGGAAGGAGAAAAAGATCAGGGAACTGATTAAGATGTCTTTTACCGCTTTCATCTCTATCTTCAATGCACTCCTGTATCTCAAGGGAATAAAAATGCCCGGTGAAAGACGTGAGATCATAAGATCCGTTGCGGGAGAGTTCGGGGTAAACCCTGAAGTCTTTTTGAAATGTGCCGACATAAAAGAGGACAGGGAAAAATTTTCATCACTCGAAGTAAAGAAAATTTTTAAGGCATATCTCATGGAAGTAAGAAAATTATCGAAAGTGGTTGACGAACTGGAAATTTGATGCTTTTATCAAAATTAATTGTAACTACTCAGCCACAGATTCACACAGATGAACGCAGATAGGTTTAAATACAAAGAAATCACGTGACTACTCAGGTGAATAGGCTGAAGGTGCCGGAAGAGCTGAAAGGCTGGCGGGTGTGGTATTTTTCGTTCCCATGCTCCAGCATGGGAATGAAAAATATCAGTGATAATCCGCGTAGATCGGTGGCTGAATAGTTACAACCAATTAACGTAAAAGGAGGTGGAACATGACCAAGACCAAGAGAAATTTCTTGATTGCGCTTATAATAATCCTTGTTGTTGTCTTCTCTACCTACTCTTTCTTCAAAGGCACCTACAATACCTTCGTCTCCCTGGATGAGGCCGTGGCTGGATCGTGGGCACAGGTGGAAAACCAGCTTCAGAGGCGATACGACCTGATTCCCAACCTTGTGGAAACGGTGAAAGGTTACGCCGGACATGAAAAGAGTGTTTTCATCGACGTGACAAATGCGAGGTCAAAAGTTGGCGGCGCCGGGAATGTGTCTGAAAAGATCAAGGCAAACAATCAGTTAACAACTGCCCTTAGCAGACTGCTCGTGGTTGTGGAAAGGTATCCCGAACTCAAGGCAAACCAGAATTTCATCAGACTTCAGGATGAACTGGCGGGAACAGAAAACAGGATAGCCGTCGAGAGAAGGCGATACAATGAAACGGTTAAGACATACAACATAAAGATAAGAAGTTTCCCCGCCAATCTCTTGGCCGGGATGTACGGATTTGACAAGGCTGCCTTCTTTGAGGCGCCTGAGGTCGCAAAGGCTGTTCCAAAGATTAAATTTTAAGTAATATCTCAATAAGTTTGGGTAGGGGCAACTGTAGCGGAGACCTTTAGGTCTCCATTCTCTTTTAATGGAAGGCTAAAGCCTTCCGCTAC
>JAUWNZ010000017.1 GCA_030612385.1 Pseudomonadota bacterium
ATATAGTTACGTTGGAACGCTCCTTTGATAACGGTACTCTCTGGAAGGATGTTGAAAGCTATATTGCTGACGAGGAAGACACCCTTTATGAGACGGAAAAGGATGTTATCTATCGGTTAGGGGTGAAGACAGGTGATTATGCCGGTGGTAGTACTATCCTTGTACGGATTAGCTTTTAGGAGATATTATGTCCAGCCAGGTAGAGATAGTCAACCAAGGACTCACTCTTATAGGAGACCAGATCATTGCCGCCATGTCAGACGATAATGACCGGGCAAGGGTAGCAACCTTATTCTTTGATGACATGAGAGACGCTGTCTTGCGAACGCATCCTTGGGGGTTTGCCAAAACAAGGGCAGAACTTGCTGAAGCTGCCGGAACACCTGAGTTCGATTATACCCATCATTTCACCTTGCCTGGCAACTGTCTACGAGTTTTGGAAGTCGAGGAAGATCATCCTGGACAAATAGAATATTCCATAGAGGGCCGTAAGCTCCTTTGTTACGAATCCACAATGAAGATCTTGTATATTGCCAAAGTTACAGAGACGGGAAACTTTGATGCCCTATTCTGTGACTGCCTGTCTGCACGACTTGCGATGGCATTCGCAATGGCGTTGTCGAAGCAGAAAACGTTGATCGAAATGGCGGCAAGGATATATGAAATGAAGATAGGCGAAGCAAAAACCGTAGATGGGTTAGAATCAGTCAGGAGAGAGATCTACAACCAAACATTAACAGGTATCCGATGAGATTAAGACCACTACAGACATCATTCACGGGGGGGGAAATTGCACCACGCCTTTTTGAGAGGTCAGACCTGGCAAAATACTGGAATTCATTGGAGACCTTGGAGAACTTTGTATTACTTCCTTATGGGGGGGTAGCTCGCAGAAGTGGATTGCACTTTGTGTGTGCTCAAAAGACCGAAACACGCAAAGCTCGTTTAATCCCGTTCCAGTTTTCAACGGAACAGGCCTATATCATTGAGGCCGGACATACTTACTTCAGGTTCTATATGAATCATGGGCAGATTCAAGCGACTGCTGATGCTGATACCGTTCTGCTTCTGCACATGAACGGTGTTGATGGAAGCCAAACGTTTACTGATGATAGCATTACACCACATACGCCGGTTGCCCACGGAACTGCACAGGTTGATACAGATCAAAACAAGTTTGGGGGTGCCTCGGGGTTATTTGATGCGGCGGCCGAAAGCTATATATCCGTACCTGACCATGCGGACTTTGATTTCAGTGCAGATAATGTATTTACCATAGAAGCCAATATCCGGATATCAGCACTCCAGACCAGTTGTCTCGTTAGGCAGGAGACGGACAATAACAACTTCTTCCATGTATATGCTACGGAGAGCTTCGGAGAAGGGAGCATAACTTTTTCAGTTAGAAACGGTGGGAATTGGCAGACTCTTTCTTCAGCGGCAGGAACTATAAGCGTTGACACGTGGCATCATATCAGGATAGTTGGGGATGGCACGAACTATTACCTGTTTGTAGATGGAGAAAAACTTGTTGAACAGGCAATCACTCAAAGTATGCAAAACTTTACTGGGCAACTGATTATCGGGGCTAATATCACGCCAAGCATTTACTATACTGGATGGATGGATGAACTCAGAATTTCAGATGCTGCCCGGTCAACTGCTGATTTTGAACCACCTACAATAGAATACCCTCTTACCGGTACTGCGTATGAAATAGAAACGCCATATCTGGAAGTTGACCTCCCGCGACTCAAATACTTTTCATCATTTGACACAATGTATATCTTCCACCCTGATCATGCCTGGAGAAAACTTACACGCACAGGCCATGCGACTTGGTCGTTAGATGTAGTTGATCATACTAATGGGCCGTGGCTGGGGGAAAAGACTGATGTTGCTTTTACGCCTTCAGCTACAACGGGGGCTATCACGATTACAGCAGATGGTGCGTTCTTTCTGGCGGGGCATGTTGGTGCCTTACTGCGGTTGTATACCACTGCATGGGGATATGTGAAAATCACAGGGGTAACAGACGCCACACATGCGGCCGGAACGGTAGTCAATGTACTGGGGGGGGCAGGCGCCACGTCTAAGTATCAAGAGGGGGCCTGGTCTGGTGTAAGAGGCTATCCTTCTTCAGGGTGTTTTAATGAGGAATCTCTTGTTGCCATTGCGAATGATAATCAACCTCAAACAGTCTGGGCCTCGCAGAAGGGTGATTATGAAAATTTCCTTCTTGGTGCTGATGATGATGATGCTTTTATCTACACTATTCCGGCAAGCAATAGGATTTTATGGCCTGGAACTATCAGGGAGCTGATATTGGGAACCGGAGACGGGTCATACAATATGACTGGTGGCGCTGATGATTATATCTCGCCTACTAACGTCAGGGTTAGGCCAAGTATGGCAATTGGGGCAATGGATCATGCTCCAATTCCTGTAAACAATTCTCTACTCTTCTGGCAGAAAGGCGGGCGGAAACTCCGGGAATTAACTCATGATCCCAATTCATACTATGCGGATACTTATGTGGCGCCTGATATGTCTCTATTGGCTGATCATATCACTGAAGGCGGCATTAAATATTCTGCTTGGCAACAGGAACCTAACTCTGTATTGTGGACGAACAGGGCGGATGGGGTTTTGTTAAGCTTGACCTATATGCGCCGAGAGGAAGTAGTCGGATGGGCAAGGCATATTACAGACGGAGAAGTCGAAAGCGTTGCTGTCATTCCAGATCCAGAAGATAAGTTCAATGAAGTATGGGCAACGGTGAAAAGGACTGTTGACGGTAATGTCCACAGATATATTGAGTATATGGATCCTGACATGATGGTTGACTCCGGGATTACCTATTCAGGAGCCAACGTTGGGTCTGTGTCGGGAATAGGCCACCTGGAAGGCAAGACAGTTGATATCGTTGCGGACGGTGTCGAGTATGCCCAGGAGGAAGTCATAGGGGGTGAGGTGACTATTGATCCTGTGGCGGGTGAAATCCAGCTTGGTCTGCCCTATACCTCGAAGCTGGTTACTATGAAGCCGGTCGTAAACTCGGAAGGTGGCACAACTGCAGGCTTGCCAAAGAAATGGGCTGAATGTTGGGCTTCAGTCTTCGAAACGTCTGGGCTTACGATCAATGGTGAGATTATTGATTTTCGTCCTGCTGGGCTCCCGTTAGGTGATGCTATCCCTTTGTATACCGGGAATAAAACGGTTAGCCAATTAGGGTGGAACGATGGAAGAATAACAATCGAACATGCACAGCCCTTGCCATGCACCATATTATCTATATTCGGGGTATTGGAAACCTAATGACATACAGAATCGAACCATTTAAGAAAGAACACCTGGCACAAATGGAAGTTGGGCCTGACACGAAACGAATGATTGAGTTCATTGGCGGAGATGTCTTCTCCAGTAATCTCCAAACGAACGGGCCTGCATATAGCGGATTTGCGGATGAGGATATTGTGGTGATTGGTGGTGTAAATATATTATGGCGAGGTGTAGGGGAAGCCTGGGCGATGTTAGGAACCGGTTATCAAGGACACGGGTTATTCATTCATAGGCGTACCGGTGAATATTTGAAACATATAATCAAAACTTTCAACCTCCAAAGAGTACAAGCTGTTGTAATGAAGAACCATTGGGCTGGCATGGAGTGGATGAATCGATTAGGGTTTGAACTCGAAGGGGACTTACGTTGTTATTTTAATGGGAAGGATTATTTAAGATATGCTAAAATTATCGAGGTGACATAATGGCAGCCTCAACAGCAATATTGGTTGTCGCAGCGGTATCAGCGGCTACAACTGCCTACGCATCATATGAGACCGGACGGCAACAAAGAAAGGTCGGTAGGGCTAATGCTAAGATGCTTGAACACGAAGCTGAACAAGCCCGGTATTCGGCCAAGGTTAAGGCAGAGCGATACAAAAGGGAAGCCGCACGCCGGATGGGACAAATGCGAGCGGGTTATGCAGTGTCAGGGGTTGACGTAGAGGGGACTCCTCTCCTTGTGCTCATGGAGAGTGCATCAGAAGCCGCAAAGGATGAAGAACGGATCAGGCAAGGTGGGGAACAGCAGGCTTGGGGGTTGTTGTCGAGGGCTAACATACAACGCATAGGTGGGAAAGGTGCTTATACCGCAGGGGCTATGGGTGCCGGATCGTCTCTCCTTGGTGGGGCGGCACGAGTTTTGAAAGGATAAAATAATGAGAATTAAACCTATAAGGTCACAAGTAGATCCGGCTGTGGTGTCTGCACCTGTGGCCCCGTTAGATGTCAGTACGGGGTTTGCACAAGGCCTGGGCCAAATAGGGCAAGCTATAGGAGAGGCTGGGGAAGCTATCCAGACAGTTGAGCGTAGAAAGAAAGCCTTTGATGATTCTACTTCTTTAACAGAGTTGACCAGTGAGGCCAAGGTTCTTTTTGCCGAACATTCTGAACTGATAAAGATGTCAGATTATAATGACATTCCCACCGCCAAGAAAGAGGGCCTTGAACGTATAAAAGCTACTATGTCAGATAGAGCCTCTAAGGTTAATCAGGAAGTGGTAGCTAACTGGCAAAAAGTCTGGAGCGTGTTGAATGCAGAATCAATAATTGAAACGGGCAGGATTGAGACAGAGAAGTTCCGTCAGAATACTATTGCCGGTGTGGTGAATTACACAAATATTATGGAAGATGAAGCGGTCAAGGCCATAATCGAAGGTGATGAGGAAAAACGGGATATAATCTTTGAAGCTGTAAATAATGCCATAAATAATGTACAGGCAAACTTTCGTGTGCCGGGGCACCAAGCAGAAGCATGGAAAGAGCAATTTAAAAACAATGTGGAAACTCATATAAGAGCAGTTGAAAAGGAATCAGAAAGGCAAAAAGAGAAAGGTGTAATAACGAATGCCTATATTGGGATATCACAACAGGCAAGAGATCCTATCACCAAGAAAGTTGATTATGCCCTGGCTTACAAATTATTAAGAACTCCTCAAACCCTTAAGGATTATGACATAACAGCAGAACAAAAAAAAGAGCTGACCCTTATCTTGCAGAATGATGAAGCAAGACAGAGAGAAACTGACGATGTTGTAAAAGAACAGCAACGTGGTGAGATTTTGACCGGCATTATTAGCGGGGAAATTACTTTTGACATGATTGAAGATTCTGAGCTATCGGCGAATGAGAAATACAATCTTAAAACCACTATTGAAAAACGGAATAAAGCGATTGTTGCCGGGGAAAAAGATCCATACCAAGAGTATGATCCTGGGAAAAGAGCAGAAATATCACGGCTTATCCGTACTGACCCTGAAGAAATCACAGATAAAGGTGGAATTGAATGGATCTATGAGCATGTCGGATTGGGCAAGAAAGGTGGACTTACGATTGAACAGGCCGAACGTTTTGCAAATGATTACAAGAAAAGGAATTCACCTGGCAAAGGGCCTACAGCTCAACAAACATATAAGGAAGCTGTTGGGAGCCTTGATTTGTTCAGAAAGAATTGGTTCTTCATTGAAGCGGAACCTGGGGATGATGTTTCAAACAAAGAGCAGTCGGAGAATGAACAAATATATGGTCAACTCGTTGAGGAACTTGAAGACAGAGTCAATGCAGGAGAAAAGCCCTACGAGGTATTAGAGGACATTGCAAAGCCTTACGCAACAGCAAACGCAGAGGGAATGTTTAGCCGGTTTTTTTCTTGGGCGGGTGGGTTATACTCTGACGAGGCAATAGAGGAAGAACCCGGAAGTAAAAGGGAACAGGCAATAAAACTTCTAAGGGAAAACAGAAAGTTGGTAAACGAAGAAACAATTAAAACAGTCATGGATCAATTATAATGCCTATCGACTTCTCTAACATACCGGACGAAATACCGCAAAACGCAGGCCCTGACTTGTCGGCTATACCTAATGCTGATTTGCAAAATAGTCAATCAGAAGCTAAAACGCAACTCGGGCAAGCATGGGAGACCTGCCAGGAAATTGGAAACGTGTATCCATTGGCTGAAACTGCGGCTCACCTTGTTACATCATTATATGGTAATGCGGTGGCTGGTCTTGGTGGGTTAGCATCGTTACCGTTTGGCGTAGAAACATCGAAGAAAGTAATTAATACTATCAATAAATGGACTGTTTACCAGCCACAAACTGAAGCAGGTACGAAGCTAAGTCAGACAGCTTTATACCCTTTGGCGAAACTCGAACAGGCCGGAACGGCAATAAGTAAGGAAGTAATGGACAGAAGTGGGAACCCGTATCTCGCAACTGCGGCATATACTGCTATCGTTGGAGCTCCTGCTATAATAGGACTGCGGTTTCTTCCTAAAGCTATTCAAGGCAAGATTACAGCTTCATCCTCATGGCGGAGAATGACTATTAAAGAACGTGGGGTGGTCATACAGAGCTTAGAGGAAACAATAAGGAAGAATCCAAAGATGACAGAGGGTGAACTCGTCAGAAAGTCTGATTACTTCCGTGCGGAGGCTTTAAAGAAACGGGCAGAGGGAGAAAAGGCCGTTCCGGTTAAACCAAAACCTGTCAAGGTGTCGCCAGCCAGGAAAGCAGAGATGGAGAAAGCGGAGAAGTTCAATCGGGAAGTTTCCGAGATAGTCCGGAATGAAACTGATTTAACTCCTGCTGAAATTGGTTCTGTTTTCTTTGATGAGATAAAGAAGGATTTAACGACCAAGGCTGATTCATTCCACGAACAGGGATATTATCCAACTACTGAAGAGCTAATATCAATAGACTTCAAAGACCATATTGACCTATCTCTTAAATATTTACATGATCTTGTAAAAGAAGGTGAGCCAGGTAAACGGATCAGGATTGTTGATTATGATGGTACCGAAAAGTGGGTGGCCGTATCTACAACGTATCCAGATTTTATGCGAGACAAAGGATTGACTGAGAAACAAGTTACGATGGCTCTTAATAAAGCTATTGCAGGTGAAAAGTTAGGCACAAAACAAACTGAGATTGTCCGAGATGCCTTGGAATATGCCCAAGAAACGTTCCTGGAAGAAGTTGACAGGGCTGGTGGTGACTATGACACTGCCGAAGCGAGTATCGAAAAAGCGATTGATGCGTTATTTAAAAAGCCAGAGTTGTTAAAGGAAACGAAAATACACCTTGCTAAAATCAGAAAGGGACTGAAGCCGATAAAAATTGCTGCAAAGAAGCAAATTAGGATAGCTACAGGACAGATAAAAATAGATAAGATGGTGGAAGGGCTCACGGAACGCACGGCGTTAGCTGATCAAATTCGGTTTGAAGTCAGGGCTGCACGAGATGCGTTCAGGGCTGGTAAAGTAGAAGCTACGGAAGTCCACAAGAAAAAAGCAATCACGTTATATAGAAGGCGCGAACGATTAAGGGCTATCCGTGATTATCTGGTCATCCCTGAAAGCATCATGAAGAAACTCACAAAGGGCCGGGACATTGGCTTGATGTCTGACTGGGAGTTCAAACAATACAAAGACAGTTTGCTTTTCAAATCTGTCGAGCTTACCAAGCAAGCCGAAGCCAAAGCAAAGTTGATGAAATTAATATCTGACAAGAGACTTCGCAAGGTTGATAATTACCGGAGAGCCCTAGAACTTCCTCCTATTGGAAAAATGACAACTGCGCAACTTGGAGAATTTGAAACGCTTCTTGAGCCATTCGCTGAGGATGATATATTTCTAAACGAGAGAGAGCTTGAAACGGTTGACAGGACGGATCTGAAAGGCATTAGGACTTGGAGGGAAGCGAGGTTGAAACTTGCCGAAGAGACTGGAGCGACACTTGAAGATATAGAATCAATCAAAGTTACTGAACTTGACGAATACCGCTATGACACAGCTCTCGCAGAGCGGAACCCTTTCTATCGAATGTTAGTCACTGAATCTGTCAGGAAAATGCTCGAAGCTGATGCAAGATATTATGAAGTTGAAACAAAGGCCATCAAGCTGGCAAAGAAAGCGGAGAAATCCAGGAAAAGAGGGTTGCTTGAAAGAGCGATACCACAAGACAAGCAGATCATGGAATATCTCGAAGCTCATAAAGAATTCAAAACTGAGTTAGCCAAGGAGATGACTCCGGAACAATTAGATTATGCTCATTACATTGAGGAATATTTTGAGAATGCCTTAGAATACCTTATCAAAACACAGGCTTTAACAAAAGGTAGGGAAAACTATTTTGTCCATATGCGAAGGACTTTTCTTGAGGAAGTGAGGGAGTCCGGGTTGAAAAAAGCCTTTCAAAGCATATACAGGAATTACATTCAGGATGAAGCTGTCTTTACTATCCTGGATGAGGACACGGGAAACATCCTTCCATTAGAAAAGTTCTTCCAGTTCTCTCTTCATAGATCCGGGGAGCTCTTGCCGACATCAAATATAACAAAAGCCTTTACTGCATATGTCAAAATGTTTGAGAGGAAAATGGCTTATGATGAGCTTATCCCAAAGATGGACATTTACGCACAAGCCTTAACCCCCCAGGTATTCACTTTGAGAGGGTTAGAAGTTGATAGGTCAATCAAGAAGTTCGTTTACAAATACATCAACAACAAGAAAGGCCGCCGGATCAGATGGATATCAAAACAAAACGGCAAGATTGACATGACAATCCGGGCGGTTAGGACTTTCACAACTATATTGGACTTGGGTCTTAATATCCCTGTCAGTCTTGCATCTATTATTGGAGAGCAAGCAACTACGTTTGAAGGGCTTGGGATTAAAAAATCCGCTCTTGGAGTAACGCGGCTTAGAACGAAAAAGGGCAAACAGATTGTCAAGGATAATAAAGCGTTTATAGGAAAATCAGTTTTTGCTGAACTTGCTGAACCTGGAAAGCTGATAACTGAACGCCTCATGGAGGGTGTGTTCGGTTTATTCAGGCTTGCCACTGTCACGGCCAACAAACAATTCCTTTTAGGTTCTCTCACAAAGGATGAATTTCAATCTGGAAAGATAAGCACTAATAGACTTGCAGAGTTAAGGGTTGACATGGGTCGATGGAGAAAGGTCACAGGTGCCGAATCTCTTGTAGGCGGGACAAGCGCGGGTGGTGCGGCAATTCAGTATAAAACGTGGGCTGTTCCTATCCTCAGTACAACATTACGGGATATTAAGATATTCGTAAAAGACTTAAAGAAACCCGGGAAAAAACTGACCACGAAAGAAGCAAAAGAACTATGGCGTTTCATTGCGGTGGGTTCGCTTGTTGCTATTGTTGGTGGTCTTATAATCGGGGAGAAAGATGATAGGAGCTTCCTCGGCCAGATGAAGGCAAAGGCATACAGAGAGCTTAATACGTTGATGCAGGGCATAGGGCCGGGCCTGTGGTTGTCTGTTCCCAGGGTTGCTGTCTTCGTAGAACAGTTAGGCGAAAACTTTCAGGACATATTGACCTTGGAAAAATATAAAACCAGAAAAGGTCTTAAGGGAGTCGAGGGGCTTAAGCGACAACTTACCCCTGTAGTAGTGAAACAAGCCACAAGAAAAAAGAAAAGTAAGAGAATCAGATGAGTATAGCAACAGAGACAATCCGAAACGATTATGTTGGTAACGGTGTGTTGGATACTTATCCCTTCGAATTCATCATCTATGATCAAGACGATCTGGATGTGTATGTAGATGGGGTGCTCCAGACTGTTGATGTTGATTTTACTGTTGCGGCTGAATATATTGAAAATGACGATGGTGGCAATATCGTTTTTGGAATACTTCAAATTCCTGCTGATGGTGCCGAAGTCGCACTTTTGAGCGGGGCGGTTTATATGCAGGATACAGTTTTAGCTTCGAGGGATGAAACATACGAAGAAACCTATGATAAGGCTGTTATTCTTATAAAGCAATTACGTGAAATGTTAAGAAGAACTCTTCTTTTTGAGCGCAGTTCCACCCAAACAGATATCAGTCTCCCGGAACCGTTCAAAGAATGTTTTCTTCAATGGAAAGACGATCTTTCCGGGTTGCAAAATGTCCGGGCTACAGTACTTACAACAATATTTTCTCTTGTTGATCGTGCAGTTATTATCGGTGAAGACAACATAGTCACAGTAGAAGATGGGCCAGCGCATTATACTGTAGATTGGGGTGCAGGTGGAGAAAATACGATTGAACAATTTGAAGGACTAATGGCAGGGGACATATTTACGGTATCTTGTCTGGTTGATGTCAGGGCGGTAACTGTTCAGGCGGCCGGGGCATATTTAATTATGGCCGGTGGTTTAAATTGTACCTTGTCTGATAGACTATATGAAATCACATTTAGAATGGGTTCAGGGGGTATCGCACATGAACTTTCGAGGTCTGCTAACGCATAGTATTGTTCTATTTCTATTCTTCTCAGGGGTTGCATTCGGTTCTGGGAATGTGGGGGATTATGTCCAAGTAGGAGATGGTTATCTCGGTACTGCGGCAACACGGGACGCCGAAGACGTAATGACTGATGGTCCCGGTTTGCCTGATGGCCACGCCATTAAGACCTACGGTGATGCTAATTGGTCTGCATTAGGTGATGATTACAAAGTTAAAGTAAGCACAAATGATACTATTACTGACTTTTTGTGGTCTAAACTCACTGAGGGTGACGGGATTGACTTTACTCACAACAATGAGTATGGAGATGCTGACATAATAATATCAGGTGAGGTTGCAACTTCCGGTAATAAGGGTATTGCCTCATTCGCTCCAGTATTCAACGTAATAGCCGGTAGCGTAAATTTAGCCACCGATGGAATTACTGATTTATACATTGATTGGGGAACAGGTGTTTATGAGGTTAGTGCAGTCGATTTACTGATTGCCGATGCTGGGATAATAATCACGGCCACGGAAGTTGAGGGGGCTTTGCAGGAAAACAGGACTGCTATTGACCTGAACACAGATAAGACAATAGACGACACGGCCTACAACGAGGGCACCTGGAATGCCAACACCGATGCAGCCACAAAGAATGCAATTCGGGATAAGATAGAAACCATGGGTAGCGGTGCAGATGTTCTCGTCAAGGTTAGCACAAATGATACAACTGCTGACTACCTGTGGAGTAAGATTACTGAGGGTGACGGTATAGATTTAACTCACAACAACGAGTATGGAAACGCTGACATAGTAATTTCTGGTGAGGTTGCAACTGCTGGTAATGCAGGCATTGCCTCATTTGCCCCAGTATTTAATGTAATAGCTGGTAGCGTAAATTTAGCCGCCGATGGAATTACTGACACATATATTGACTGGGGAACAGGTGTTTATGAGGTCAGCGCAGTCGATTTACTGATTGCTGATGCTGGGGTGATAATAGACGCAACTGAGGTTGAGGGGGCATTGCAGGAGAACCGCACTGCTATTGACCTGAACACTGCAGCGAGCCACGCAGAAAGCCATTCAGTAGCTTCTCATAACGATACCACAGCGACTGGGGCAGAGTTAAACACCTTAACAGACAACTCCATGGCTGACACATTACACAGACATTCGGAATTAAGTGCGTCAGATGGCTCGCCAGATAGGGCTTTGGTTGTTGATACAGCAGGCAAAGTCGGCATCGGGACGACAACTCCATCTGCTCCATTAGAAGTCTCGGGGAGAATATCACAAATTGGTTTGGGTGGCAGCACTTATCTGGGATACCAAACTGGAAATGTGGATGATCTGTCCGATAATTTTAATACTGGAATAGGCTACCAATCTCTCTACTACAACACCACAGGGGATCACAACACAGCCAGTGGCTGCCGATCTCTCCACTCCAATACCACGGGGTATTACAACACAGCCAGTGGATATCATTCTCTCTACTCCAATACCACAGGGAAATAAAACACACCAAGTGGAAATCAGTCTCTCAACTCCAATAC
>JAUWNZ010000111.1 GCA_030612385.1 Pseudomonadota bacterium
TCAACGGCCTTCATCAGCCCAATATTTCCTTCCTGAATAAGATCCAAAAACTGTAACCCTCTGTTTGTATATTTCTTGGCAATACTTACGACCAATCTAAGGTTTGCTTCAACAAGTTTACTTTTTGCTAAGTCTGCTCTCTTCTCTCCTTGTTCTATTGAAGAAAGCGCTCTTTTCATCTGATCAACCACAAGACCTGTCTCCGATCTTATCCTTCTGATCCTCCCACGGGCCTCTCTTAAAATCGTCCAACAATTCTTCGCCTCTTCAACCGACACCCCTGTCTCTTTGGCTATTTCAGCCTCTTCTTCCGGATTTCTCTTCATCCGGATACAGGCTCTTTCCAATTCATTGAGAGATATTCCTGTCGCTTCCATACATTTCCGAATATCATTCTCAGCTTTTTCTACTTTGCTGACGTAGTCCTTGAACCGCAAAACCATTTTGTTAATCTGTTTTTTATTGAACCTGGTTTCACCACAAAGTTTTATGATGTCTCTTTCATTCTTTGTCAACCTCAGCTGGATACGCTTTTGTTGTACTCCTCCCAGTCCTTTTTTCCCTAACTTTCTACGAAGGTCCTCTTTTTTCTCGTTCAGTATCGTTATTTCATCCATTACCTTCAACAGCTTTTCTTTGTACTTTTCCTCTTCAGGGAAACCATCTTCACTATCAAAACTTTCAACTATATTCTTTACTCGAAGTTCTCCTCTTTTCAGTTTCTCTCCCATTTCTACCACATCTCTTATCGAAGAGGATACGCTGAAAACAGCGTCCATTACCTCCCTCTCTCCCTCTTCGATTTTTTTTGCGATTTTCACCTCACCTTCGCGACTTAGCAGAGACACAAATCCCATTTCCCGCAAGTACATCTTGACAGGATCACTTGTCGTAACAGGAACAGGAGCAGCGGTAAAAAAATCACTCTCTTTTAGGGCTACAGACTCTCCCGTGGATTTTTTCAGGACAATATTTTTGCCCTTATCCGTATCAATAATATCTATATTCTTATCACTCAAAAATATAATAACATCATCTATCTGATCCGAAGATATGACATCAGGCGGCAGCATATCATTAACGTCATCATAGGTTAGAAAACCCTTCTCCTCGCCCAGTGTAATAAGTTTTTTTAATTCATCTGATTGTATTTCTTTTTCCATATCTGTTTCTCCATGGAGACAACATCAGGTTGTTTAGGCTGAAGGCTATCAGGTTGTTTTTTCTAAAAGTCTTCAGACTTCAGTCTATCTACCTGAGCAGTTAAAACACCTTTTCTCTTTCCTCAGTCAATAATCTCTGCTTCTCCACCAAAAGCATACTACATGATTTCCGATCATCCATTTCCTGGGCTTTGATCAGTTCTCTCTTCAGCCTTATATGTTTCTTTTTGTACCACTTCTGTTTTATTCTCTTCGCCAGATCGGCAAATATTTTGTCGACAACCGTGACATCATAGGGACTTTCAGACATTATTAACTTCAGAAGCCTCTTCTTTAAAGCGCCGTCTTCAAGGCCGCTTACGATATCAGAAGCGCTAATATCTCCATTTTTACCGTAGGACTGTTTTAATATGTTTCCCAGTCTCTTCAAATCCTCACTTGTAAAATAGTCCAATATTCCACCGTTTGCAATCTCAGGAAGCTTGTGAGGATATTCCAGCATCATATGGATAAAACTTAATTCTAAAGCATCCACCTTTTCGGACTTCCATTTGCCGGATACATCTTCTTTTAGATCTGTTCGGGGTTTTGGTTTCCGGTTTGTTTCTCGCTTGAGTAGTTCCTGATCAATGTTTAACTTTTCCGAGACTCTTTTTATGAAGAGATTTCTCTGAATTACATCACCAATACTGGAAATAAAAGATATTGCAGCCTCTGTTAAATCCAGATTATCCTCAAAGGTCTTTCTGCTCCCCATTATCTCTTCTATATAATAATCCACCATCGATTGAGAATGGGCCACAGCCTCACTTAATCCTTCCCTTCCGAGTTTTTTAGCGTACTCGTCAGGGTCATGGCCATCGGGAAGAACGACTACTTTTGTGTGTAGATTCCCTTCAAGGAACAATTTCAGGCTGCGTTCAATTGCGCTTATTCCACCCTCGTCCGGATCAAACATAACGACAAGATTTCTTGTATATCTTCTAATCAGGTCAACGTGATCTCTTGTGACGGCTGTTCCCAATGTGGCAACAACACTAAAAATGCCGGAGTTTCTTAGTGAGAGAAGATCAAAATACCCCTCAACAAGGATCACGTAATCATTCTTTCGGATATCGTCTTTGGTTCTGTTCAGGCCGTACAGGTTTTTCCCCTTTACGTATATAGGAGATTCCGGAGAGTTTAGATATTTAGGCTCACCATCACCGAGGATTCTTCCACCAAAGGCCACTATATTGCCGCCAATATCCTCTATCGGGAAAATCAATCTTCCCCGGAACCTGTCATAGAACCCTCCACTTTTCCGTGGTATAATCAAACCCGCCTCTTCAACAAGTTTCAGGGAGATATTTTCTCTTTTAAAAAAATCCCCGAGATTCGTCCATTCATTCGCGGCATATCCAAGGTTAAACTCTTTTATTACAGAATCTTTCAGCCCTCTCTTTTTGAGATATTCCCGCACCGGCCTGCCGGCTTCGGAAAAGAGGTTTTTAGAGAAATATCCGGCCGCCGCCAGGTTGACCTGCTTTAGCCCTTCCCTTATGCTCAGACTCTTTTTCTCATTGGCGCTTATGTGCCTTGTGGCAATAACAACACCTAATTTACCGGCCAGGTTCCTTACCGCCTCACTGAAGGAAATATTGTTGATCTTCATCAAAAAGGTGAAGATGTTTCCCCCCTCGCCACAACCAAAGCAGTAAAAGATCTGTTTTTCAGAATTCACGGTAAAAGAGGGGGTTTTTTCCTTGTGGAAGGGGCAGAGACCGACAAAATTTCTCCCCGCCTTTTTAAGGGTAACATATTCCGAAACCAGATCGACAATATTCGCCCTGCTTTTTATCTCCTCTATCTTATCCTCGGGAATATATGAGTTCATAAAGGTTTGTAATGTTCTTTTGTATACTGAAGGGCTGCAAAAAGGAACTAAAGAACTATCAATTTAATATATGGAGATTTTATGATTTGTCAATTAAATATTGTTAGTTTAGCACGTCCCTCAATTTTTTCCCTCCCAGAACATGCATATGAAGGTGAAAGATTAACTGTCCCCCCTCTTTGTTGCAGTTTACAATTGTCCTGAATCCTCTTTTGTCAATTCCCTTGATCCTTGCTACTTCCTGTGCGGCTAAAAATATGGCGTCCAGCACATCTGTTTTCCCCTGTGTAACATCCATAAGGGTTGGGATATGTTCCTTCGGGATAATAACTACGTGGACAGGGGCCATAGGATTTATGTCGTCAAAGGCCAATACCTTCTCGGTTTCATAGACCTTGACGCATGGTATCTCCCCGTTAATAATTTTACAGAAGATGCAGTCTTCCATGCCTCGTCCCCTTTTATCCACGAATTAACACAAACAAAAGAAACAAACAAAACGTATTTTTATATTTAGTGTAAATTGGTGTAATTGGTGGATTATTTTTTTGTTTTGAGCTTTTCTTGCCCCTTCAGTCTTCAGACTAAACAGCTTCAGCCTGACTACGTGAGTAGTTACCCCGCGCCTTACTTATGGCATCCTCCAGACGCAAGGTCCCATTATAGAGAGCCCTTCCAATGATAACCCCCACTACTCCGGACTTCTCCGTTTTCATCAGCTTTTCGATATCATGAATACTTGATACCCCGCCGGAGGCTATCACCGGGATATCCACAGCCCGGGCAAGATTTTCCGTGGCTTCCGTATTAACGCCAACCTCCATACCATCCCTCTTAATATCGGTATATACAACTGCGTCCAGACCGTGTCCCTCATAGCTCTTTGCCACTTTTAGAGCGGATTCACTCATCTTTTCCGTCCATGCTTCCACTGCTACTTTTCCGTCACTTGCGTCGATACCGAGAACAATCCTTCCCCTGTAAGCACTGCACGCATCTGCAACAAACTTTCTATCCTTCAGGGCCGCCGTTCCAAGTATGACCCGATATACTCCCATTCCAAAGTAGTCTTCAATGGTTTTCATATTTCTTATCCCGCCGCCGACCTGAACAGGCACATTTATCTTCCTGATGATATCTCTAATTATCTCTCTATTTCGTGGAGCGCCGGCAAGAGATCCGTCCAGATCAACAATGTGGATCCGCTCGGCTCCTTTTTTCTGCCATATTCCGGCAACCTCGACAGGGTTGTCCGAATATACAGTAGAGCGACTAAAATCTCCCTGAAGCAGTCGCACACACTTTTCATCCTTCAAATCTATGGCCGGTATTATAAGCATCTGATAGACTCCTAAGCCGGATAAGCCGGAACAAAAAAACGGTTCAAGGTTCAACGGTTCACGGTTCAACGGTTAAAAGCTATGTGGCCGTTCACGGCTTAAAACTTGGAATCGGATATCTTCCCCCGCAGTAGGACAGGCGTCTCGCCTGTCTGCGGAGAATGGCTACTAAATTCGTAACTACTCAGACATATAGGCGGAAGGCTGTTAGGAAAAGTCTCGAATACTGCGCACTTTGAAGCCATTTTTGCACGAATTTCACGACTAAGTCAGCGCAAATAAATAACCTTTACACTATATCAAACCCTAATTCGATAAGTAGGGGCCGATACCCTCATCGACCGGATATTCAAGCCTGTTCGGGGAACAGGCCCTACATTCAACAGCTTGCCCGAAGGTCGCTCTGCGGTGAACAGTTACAAAGCTATCAACCGTGAACCGTGAACCCTGAACCCTGAACTTGAGCAGTTACCGCAAATCAGGAAAAGTCTTTAGTATCTTATCCACTCCCACTTCAGATAATTCCTCAGCCGTAAGCCACTTCCCACCCTGTTTAAAAAAAGATGAAATTTGAAGGATGTTTTCCAGGAGCGAACCCTGAGTTCTGTCGAAAATACCTTTCCATACCAGCGCCCCATCGCTGACCCTTATCAGATATATGCCGAAAGCAACAGAAGCAGGTTTCTCAACAGAATAAGGATATCCCTTTCTTTCCCTGTAACGATAAACATATCCCAT
>JAUWNZ010000149.1 GCA_030612385.1 Pseudomonadota bacterium
ATCTTCCATCAGACCGTCACTTTGAGGGGGTTTTTCCATTCGTAAAAGGATTATAACCCAGCTGGATATCTTTTCCAGCGCCCATACAACGGGTCGCGCAGTTCTGTAGAAACTCAGCAACACAGGTGAAACGAAGGAAGAAAACCGGATGGGATTAATCAGGGCGAAGGTTTTTGGAATGGCCTCGCCAAAGATGAGGAGCATGGGGGTCATAACTGCTATTGCCACCCACTTACCCTCCTCTCCGAAAAACGAAAGGGAAACGGCCGCCGCCACAACAGAGATGGTAACATTAACAGTCTCGTTACCCACGAGTATAGTAATAAGCAGCCTTCTGGGATACTTCGTCAGCCTCCGGACATAAGATAAAAACCGGGGGTGCTCCTCTTTCATCTTGTGGAGATGAAGCTGGGTAAGTGAAAAGAGAGAGGCTTCGCTACCGGAAAAAAATCCTGAAAGGAGAAAAAGAAAAGCTAATAGAACAAGCCTGAATGTAATATGCGTGTCCAATTGGTAACTGTTCAGAGGTTCAGGGTTCAGGGATCACGGTTCCCCTCGTTCTTTGTTGTGCCGACGCAGCCACAAAGAGCTTTCGGTGGATTCGCTCCGCTTAATCCACCCTACAAACTTATTAATGCAAATATTAAATTTTGAAATGAAAAACGAAAAAACACCCTGCATTTCTCATTGTTCGATGTTCATTTCCCTGCTTCCCAGCCTCTTCCTGTAAAGTATTCTGTAATGCTGTCCAGCGATGATTCGACAGGAAAGACTCTGGCAATCCCAATCTCTTCCAACTCCTCAATATCCTGACGTGGAATGACCCCCCCAATAACTACCGGAACTTTATCCGCGCCTTCTTTCCGCAATCTTGCCATCAAGCTCTGACTCAACCCAACGTGAGCCCCTGATAGTACGCTCAGGGCGATCACGTCGACATCCTCCTGGATCGCCGCCGTCACAATCTGGCCAATAGTCTGTTTCAAACCGGTGTAGATTACCTCAACGCCGGCATCGCGCAGCAAAGACGCCACTATTTTGGCCCCTTTGTCGTGGCCATCCAACCCAGGTTTGGCCAGCAAAACTCTCAAGGGTTTTTGATTATTCAACTTTACACCTCCTAACCCGGACAAGCCGGAGGTTCAAGGTTCACGGTTCAACGGTTAAAAGCTATCAACCGTGAACCGTTGAACCTTGAACCGTTGAACCTTTTTTCTGCCTAAAAGACTTCCCTGTATTCACCCCATTCGTCTCTCAGGATACCACAGATTTCCCCAAGAGTTGCGTATTCGTGGACGGCAGTTAGTATAGGCGGCATCAGATTCTCAGAGTTTCCGGCGACTCGCCGTATCTCTTCGAGTGCTGCCTCAACTTTTTTGTTGTCCCTTTCTCTCTTTAATTCCTGCAGCCTCTCTACCTGGCGCTTTCTTACATCCGGGTCTGTCCGGTGTAGTTCAACATCATATCCCTTCTCATCGGAAGCAAATTTGTTTACACTTACAACTACCTTCTCCCCCTTTTCGATTTCTTTGGCCTCCTCGTACGCCTGCCTTGCGATATCTCTTTGAATGGATCCATCACTGATCCCTTTCAGCATGCCACCTCTCTCCTCGATACGGGCCATCTCTTTCTCAACCTCCCTTTCAATATCATTAGTTAAGCGCTCCAGGAAGTAAGAGCCTCCCATTGGATCAACTACAGCCGCCGCATCGGTTTCATAGGCTATGATCTGCTGGGTTCTGAGCGCCGTGCGTTGAGACACCTCGCCTGGAATTGCATAGGCCTCGTCATAGGATGTGGTGTGGATCGCCTGGCAACCGGCAAGGGCGGCTACAAGACTCATGATGGCACCTCTTGTTATGTTGTTCAGCGGTTCCTTGTCTGTGAATGCAGAAGCCGAGCATCCGCTGAACATTCGGAGCATCATCGATCTGGGATTTTTTGCGTTAAATCTATTCTTGATTATCTTTGCCCACAGCCTTCTCGCAGCTCGAAACTTGGCCACTTCTTCAAAGAGATTCATCCCGCAACACAAAAGAAAACTCAAGCGCGGGGCAAAGTCATCGATATCGATACCCCTCTTCAACACCTCTTCTACATAGACTATGGCATCCGATAAACAATAGGCAACCTCCTGGATAATGGTGCACCCAGCCTCGCGCATGTGATAGCCACAGATGCTGATGGTATTGAACCTTGGGACATCCTTGTGACAATACTCAATAATATCCCCGATCAGCCTCAGAGAGGGATCCGGAGGGAATATCTGGGTTCCCCTCGCCAGGTATTCTTTCAGGATATCATTTTGCAGCGTGCCTCCTATCTTATCGAGGCCAATGCCCTGCTTTTGCGCCAGAGCCACGTACATCGCCAGACCGATGGCCGCAGTCGGGTTTAAGGTCATAGAGGTCGTAATCTTATCAAGGGGAATCCCTTCAAAGATTATCTCATAGTCTTTCAGGGAATCGACTGCCACCCCTACCCGCCCCACCTCTTCTCTTACAAGGGGATCATCCGAGTCATAGCCGTTCTGAGTCGGCAGATCAAAGGCGACACTGAGCCCCGTCTGCCCCTCCTTCAATAGTTGCCGGTAACGGGTATTTGTCTCTTCCGGCCTTCCAAAACCGGCATACTGCCTCATCGACCATAGTCTCCCCCGATACATGCTGGGCTGGACACCCCTCACAAAAGGGAATTCACCTGAAAAACCGATATCCCTCAGGTAATCTGTGTCAGTTAGATTATCCGGCGTATAGATCAGATCAAGATCCGAGCCCCAGGAGGCCTTCCTCGGTCTTACCCTGGAACTATCAACACACTGAGAATACCACCTCTCTTTCTCCTTTCGTATCTCTTCCAAGTTATTCATTTCATTCATCCCCCTCCTCAGGTTGTTTAAGCTGAAGGCTGTTAGCCCTTCGACAGCATATCTACTCGCACCGGTATGACGTTGTCGGCTGTTATTCCCGCATCCATTTTTTTAATCTGATTACTTCTTCAGAATTCCATGTCGGAGAGATACGTTTGGTGAGAAACAGAGAAAAGAGCTTTTCCATCACTCCGATAGCGGATTCTGTGAGATAAATTCTTTCAAGGATTCTTCCCTCTTTATCCTTTTCTTCTTCATCCATGTTCAATGTGGCGGGAAGCTTCATGGTTTGAATTTGAAAATTATCCGCCTTGAATGTAAATTCACATTCGTCAGATTCGATGCCGAGCTTTATCCGGGCTTCCTTTATTTTCTTGCCTTTCCGCAAGGCGGCTTTCCCCTCGTTAAGATCTGAATGTATCCCTTTGCAGGCCACTGTTTCTGAATATTCGCCTTCCCCGGATTCAAGAATCAGTTTTTGAAAAAATATAATTCCTATATCGCCCACATCCGGCGCCATTATGGTTCCGTCTCTTTCTTCGCTTTTGAACCAGAGCCAGGTCAGGAATTCTCTTCCGAGAAATGAAAGGTCTGTTGCCGATTCGTTCATTCTCACCCCTGTTAGTCAGATCATAAAAAATTTGTGGCGCTAATGGAAACGATACCTTCAGCCGTTTGTGAATCCATATATTTTCTATCCCATGGAACAAAGCGTCGCAGGGTTAGTTTAAATGTTCTCTTGAACAGATCCTCGAAATCCTCGCCTGTCTTTTCTGAAAGCGAACCAAATAGAAGCCAACCCTGAGATAAATTCCAGCAGATATCGTGAAAGGATGGTATCGGCGGAGTCTGTCTCAAAAGGGAGAGATACACGCTTTCCTTGATTTCGGCTCGTTCTTCTCTGTAAATTTTATCCTTGCCTTTGTCTGCGATGAGCTGTCTTTCGGCTTCGAGGACCTTTAGCCTGAGCAGTGACGGGGATATAATCTTACGGTCAATTCTGAGAGAGAAGATGAGATAATCGGCCAACAAATAATTCGCGTATTCGAAATTGGTGTCCAGAACATTCTCAAGACTCGTCCACCCAACAGATTTTGCACCTTCACCCATCGGTAGTTCACGAAACGCAAAAACCTTGATCTGCTTGTCGATGAAGTTCTTGAAATTATCCGGCAGGCTGCCGACTACACGATATTTTGATAATGTTAAAGTTCCTTTTATTAAACCCATA